>NZ_JANURX010000009.1:0-64807 GCF_030250085.1 Campylobacter felis | reverse complement strand
AACCCCTCACAAATTTTCTCAAATTCTTGATAATATTTCCACGAAGCGATGATGTCAGGGCGTGTTTGTTTAATGTGGGTCAGTTCTTTATCTAAAAGAGTTTTAAATTTTAAAGCTAGGCTAGAATTTGCTTTAAAATAATTTAAAATATCTTGTTCGCTTAGAGCATTATCTTTTCTAAATCTTACTTTTTCATCTAGCACTTTGACAAATTCTTTAAAATAGTTTTTTAATCTTTCTTTTATTTCTTTATCTTCTTTGATAAGCTCATAATATTTTTGCTCTACATTAATGCTAAGGTGTTTATAGCATAGATCATTTTCATTTAAGAAGAGATTTTTAATATCTTTTAGTTGATTTAGAGGCTCTTCTGTGATGATGATTTTAATTTTATCTTTAAGATAAGAAAAGTCTTTATGATCTATAAATAAAGTAAAGGGTAGAAAAGGAGTATAATCGTTCCAAGCTTTGCGTTCAAATTTAGCTTTATCTTCTTCTTTGGGTGGATTAAAGTGAAAGAGTTTAGAAAGCTTTTGCATTGTATTAAAAGCTTTATCTGCTTGTAAATCCTGCGTATCGATGTAGATGATTTGTCGGGTTACCCCCCCCCCTCATTTGTTAGGAAAGGAGTAAGATTACTTTGATATTTAAAGTCTATAAATTTTTTATCAAAAATCTTTTCTAAATCTGTAATTTGAGGTGTTAAAGCACCGCTATATACAATCTCAGGTAAGGATTTATCAATATCATCTTTAAGGCTAAATTCAAACTTGCTAGCCTTAGCTTTAGGGTAGCCGTGATTTATGATTGTTTTAAGTCTTGAAATGGGGTCTCTAACGGTTATCACAACAGGCGCTTCGTAAGAAAAAAATTTCGCATAGTCAAGATCTCTTATATTATTATATAAACACACACCGACTATATTATCCCCCTTTGAATTTAGCAAAAAGCTCTTTGTTTCACCATAGTCCATATAATTATCTTCAGCTAATCTTACATAATTTAAACCGCACATTTTAAAAAAGTTCATAAGTGCAAAATGCCCACTTACAGCATAATTTAAAACGACAAATTCATAATTTTGTGGGAGTTTGGGATAAAAATTAAGCAAAATTTTGCCAAATCTTTTTGTGATAGAGTGTATAAGTCTTCTTTTCCTGCGGAGTAAAATTTCTTTAAAGCCATATTTTTCGATTTTATTGAAAAGCTTTATCATTATCTTAACTGCTCCAATCTTTCTTTTTTCGTGCCGATTTCTGTGATTTGCACTCCAAAATTTCCATCGACTATCACGACCTCACCATAAGCAATTCTTTTATCGCCGATGAGAATTTCTAAAGGGTCGTTTGCTAGTTGATTTAGCTCGACCACAGAGCCTATATCCATAGTTAGCACATCTTTAAGAAGCATTTTTTTATTACCTATTCTTACTCGCACAGGTAAGCGCACATCCATAATGAGATTGATATTTTTAAGCCCTTCTCCAAGCGTCATCATAGCTTCACCGCTACCAACCACTCTCTCTTTTTGTTGAGTCGTAGCCTCATCATCGCCACTTTTTGTGAGAGTTTTATAAAGCTTATCGTCCATTACTAAAGAAATTTGCTCGTTTAAATCGTCAATTTTTACATCATAATTATAAAGCTTCACAAAGTCCTTTAAATCGATGCTTTCTTCAATAAATTCGCAAGAGCTTAAACTAAATTCCATTTTAGGCAGTTCTTTTTGTGCGCCAAGGCTTGTGGTAAAAGCGGAGATGATATTTTGTATAGCTTCTTTAGCGGCGTCCATTTCATCAGCACCTAGCTTGTCGTTTTTGGTGATTTCCTCCTCGCCCATCATCCACTCACCTATGGCACTCATCAAAACAGCCCCAGCTAAAATACCTACGCGACCACCTGAACTTACACCAAAATTCACATACACTAAAGGTGGTTTAAGCGTATCGCTAGCACTAACATCAAATTCTTTATATTCACTAAATTCAGCACTTTTTCCCGTCAAGCCCTCGATGGTACTGGCACACTCATTCGTAAATAATTTTAAAAATTCGTTTATCATATTTCCTCATCCTCCAAATCCTCAGTTTCATCATAAACGCTAGCTTTAGCCTTTCTTTCCTCTTCGTATTTTTCCAAAATTTCTTTAATTTCATCTTTGTCTGTGCGGATAAGCTCGATGATTTTAATAGACTTTCTAAAGCGGTGTAAGCCTATTTGTGCCAAAAAGACATCTTTTTTATCTATGCTTACCACAGCCTTATCATCAGCTTCTCTATCAAGTCTTAAAATATCGCCCTGCTTAAGCTCTAAAAATTCATTGACATTGATTAAAGTTTTTCCCAAAATCGCCTCATAAACGACTTCCGCACGACCGATGAGAGTTTTTAGCTCTTTGTTACGCGACTTTTTCGCAGAAGTTTCACCCATCATAATATCACGATTTGCCAAACGACTCAAAATACTTTCCAAATGCACAACAGGATAGCAAATATTGACCATACCGCTGGAATTTCCTATGATAATCTCCATCACCACCATAATGATAATCTCGTTTTGAGAGACGATTTGCACGACATTAGGGCTACTTTCTTTTGCTTCTATGCTTGGGTAAATTTCAGTTACAGTCGACCAGCTTTCCTTAAGCCTTTGCATGATGATACGCAAGATGCTATCTAGCAAATTGAGCTCGATGTCCGTAAGCTCACGACTCGCCTCATAGCTATCGCCCTGCCCTCCTAAGAGTCTATCTATCATAGGAAAGGCTATACTTGGGTTAATCTCCAAAACACAATTTCCATCAAGAGGCTTTATGGAGAAAACATTGAAGCTTGTAGGGCTTGGCAAAGACATCAAAAATTCCCCATAAGTCATTTGATCGACCGAGTGGAGCTTAGTTTCTACAATACTTCTCATCATTGATGAAATTTGTGAGGCTAAATTTCTAGCAAGTTTATCGTGGATACCCTTAATCGTTCTAAGCTGCTCTTTTGAAACCCTATTTGGACGCTTAAAGTCATAAACGACAATATTTCTTTCATCTTTTTCATCTTTAGAATTTGAAGGTGCTGGTGTGTCTGTATTATCATCAACGACTTCTAAAAGGGCGTCAATTTCTTCTTGGGAGAGTATTTCTGCCATTAGCTCAACCTTTCTCTCAATTTTTTAAGTAATTTTTTATGAATTTGAGAAATGCGACTCTCGCTCACATTTAAAATCTCACTAATTTCTTTTAAACTTAATTCTTCATAATAATAAAGCTGGATAATAAGCTGGTCTCGCTCCTTTAAGGTATCTAAAATTTCATTAATATGCTCTAAAAATTCGCCTCTTTCTATCTTCTCCAAAGTCTCATCTTCGCTATACATTTCAATTTGCTCATCAAGAGGCAAAGTATAGCTTATCGCGTGAGCTGCTCTTACTTCCCTTACTCTCTCCACATCTATTTCAAGTTTTTTGGCTAAATATTCATCATCTGGCTCACATTCATTTTCTAAAAAATATTCATCTAAAATCACATCAATATCTTTTAAAATTTTGCGATTATTACGGCTCATCACATCAAGTCGTCTTAAATAATCAAGCATAGAGCCATTAACCCTTTTCCTCGCAAAGCCCCAAAAATTGTCATTTTGATCCTTATCATAACGGCGTGAAAGCTTTATCATCTCCTCAATACCCACACCGATTAAATCATTTACATCAATGCTAGATGGCAAACGCTCCTTTAAGCGAAATGCCATAGCCCTAAGTGCTGGCATATAGGAGATGACGAGCTCATCTTGCTCTTTTTTTATGACATCCGCATAAGATCTAGGCGACTGCTCTTTTAGCATTTTTGCGTCTTTCCTTCGCTTCGTTTTTCTTTAATTCTTCGCGTTCTTCATTGAGTTTTTCTAAGATAATATCCATTTTTTTCTCACGAATAACCAAGTCGTTAATAATATTGTTGCTCGTTTTTTCATAGTCTTGCTTATTAAAAATTCGCCCACTTATCTTCTTAAGGTCGATAAAATTCATAATGGCAATATGCACAAAAACATAAAACATAAAGGTGATAAAACAAGTAGAAAACAAAATATCAAAAGCTTCATCAACGCTAATCACACTAAACGAAAGCCCTATAAAAAAACCACAAACCGTAAAAAAGGCGACATAATTCTCAGGTCTCATAATCTCTCACTAAAATCTTTCTATAATTTTTCTAAAAAAGCTTGAAAAACTACGACTTGAAACATCATCAAGCACTTTTCGTTCCAATCTATACAAAAGCTTGGAAGCTAGAGACTTTAGCTCATCACTTGAGGCAGTATTTTCATCACTAAAAAGGGTGCGTTTTTTAATGCTATTACTCACTTCTTTTGAAGCGCTTAAATGTCCTAAAAATTCTAAATTTAAAGGATTTTTAATGTTAGCATTTGCAACTTTTTTGATATTTTCAAAGACCTTTAAAGCCTCATTTTCATTTTTAACCACATTAAAAACCATCAATAAATTTTCCTTAGTTTTAGAAGTGGTTTTAATGGTCGCATAAGCATCTGTAATCGCCGCTGGATCCGGCACAGTAACGACAATAACCTCATCAGCCATCTCTAAAAAATTTAAAATATTCCCGCCTATACCGGCACCCGTGTCGATGATGAGAAAATCAAGTTCATCTAAAATACTAGCCTGATTTAAAAATCTTTCATAAATATTTTTATCGCTATATTTTAGAATTTCATCACCACTTTCACCGGGTATAAGCCACAAATTTGGCTTCACTTCAATCAAAATGTCCTCTAAAGAGCACTCGCCCCTTAAAACATGCAAAAGATTTTTTTGAATACGCACATTTAAAATCACATCTAAATTTGCCAAACCTATATCCGCATCAAAAAGCCCTACCTTATAATTATTATTCGCTAAAACATTTGCCAAATTTGCACTTATCGTGCTTTTACCCACACCACCTTTGCCACTTGTAATAGCTATAAAATGAGTATTTTGCTCTTTTTTGTCCTTATTTTGTTTCATCAAATTTTGCAATTTATCTGCTTGATTATTCATTATTTTTACCTTTAAAACCCTCTAAAATACAATGCACCAAAAAGTCGCTATTTGCCACCTCTATATCATCAGGCACTTCCTGCCCCACAGAGAAAAAACTAAGCGGAGTATTAATCTCATAAATCAAAGAAAAAATATTACCAAAAACCTTAGTTTCATCAAATTTTGTAATGATTAAAGTGTCGATATTTAGAAAAGAAAAATTCTTATAAATTTCCATTAAATCTTCATATTTTGTATTTGCCGAGATGACCAAATTAACATCAATTTCCGCATTAGAGTGGGCTAAAAATTCCTTTGTTTTGGCAAGTTTTGTCTGGTCGTATTGTGAATTTCCTATGGTATCTACTAAAATCACCTCGCAACTACTAAGACTTTTTATCGCTTCATCTAAATCCTTAGGCTCTATGCTATCGATAATAGGAAGTTTCATCATCTTAGCATATTGAAAAAGCTGCTCAACCGCACCTATTCTATAAGTATCTAGCGTGATAATACCCGTTTTATAACGCTTATCTCCGTAAGCATAACGGAAGGCAAGTTTAGCTAAAGTCGTTGTTTTACCCACTCCTGTTGGACCCACTAGCATCATAATTTTTTGCTTTTTAATGTCCGTTTCCACGCGACAAGGTAAGATATTACGCAAAAGAGAGTGAAAATATCTTTGCACGGCTTCCTTATTCATCTTCATCGTTGCTGGCATATTTTCAATGGTCGCTTTCATAATGGCTTCTAAGTGCGTTTCAAGCATACCACTTTCCTTAGCCTGCTTATAAATGCTTGCAAATTCTGGCGGTATAATGAGATTTTTCCTCGCCTCCGCTTTATCGTCCCACATCATATCAACGAGTAAATTCATCTTATCGCTTAGTTTATTGATTTGCTTTTCAAAGGCTTCAATTTTCTTATTATATTGCAAATTTGGAGCTTGATATTCTGGTAAGCTAGTGCCTGTAACCTTAGAAATTTCAGAGCTAACAGCCGAAAGTTTTTCTTTAAAATCATCTAAGCTAGGTTTAGGTTTAGTATAATTTTCATATTCTTTTTGCACATTTAAAGAAGCTTTAGAAAATTCAAGTTCCACAGCTTCATCATCTTCCTCTTTTACTGCTGGCTTAGGAGCTTGTGGCTGGGTTTTTTTAGGTGGCATAGGCTTACCCATAGCCTTTAAATGCTCCTTATAATCTGCTTCCTCAATAGCGACCATAACCTCATAAAGCCCTTTGCGATTAATAGTCTTGGGACGAATTTGTTTATTTGTGATAATTAAAGCCTTATCTCCATAATCTTCTTTAACTTTTGGAATAATTTCTTCCGTATCTTCAACGGTAAAGGTGTAAATAAGCTGTCCCACTTGCTAGTCCTTCCATTAAGCCCAAGGGCAAAATTACGCTAATTCTTTCTTTAGCCCCACTGTGAGGCACTTCGCACCAAGAATCTTTTCTTACCTTTTGTGAAAAATACAAAAGATCCAAATCAAGCGTTCTGGGAGCGTTTTTAAAAGTTCTCTTCCTCTTAAACTTGACTTCATAATAAAGCAAAACTTTTAAAAAGGCTCTCGCGTGTAAATTTGTCTGTGCCAAAAGCACGGCATTTGTGAAATCCTTTTGTCTCTCATAGCCAAAAGCCTTATTTATAAGTAGGGGGGAGGTTTGAAGAACTTTAAGCCTTTTATCGTCCATTAAAAGTCTAAACAAAGCTCTAAAACGCCTTTTTTCATCTTCTATATTTGACCCCAAACCTACCAAAGCAAAATATTTAAAATTCCTTAAATTTCGACTTGCAAAAGGGAAAAAACGAAAATTTTGAACCGCTCTTGCACCTTGAATTTTAAGCATTATTTTGCTGCATAGCCTTCAAATTTTTCACTTGCTCACAAATTTGTATAATACCCATTAAAGCAAGATGATAACCAAAAGGACCAAAGCCCACGATAGACCCCGCACAAACTGGTGCTATTAAGCTTTTTTGTCTAAATTCTTCTCTACGATATATATTAGAAATATGCACCTCAATTGTCGGTAAAGCTACGGCAGAAATGGCATCGCGAATCGCAACAGAAGTATGAGTATAAGCCGCTGCGTTAATGATAATCCCATCAACAGTGCCTAAACATTCTTGAATTTTATCGACAATTTCGCCCTCGAAATTGCTTTGAAAAAAGTCAAGTTCCACGCCATTTTGACTTGCTGCATTTTGCATTTGCTCGTGGATTTCCTCCATTTTCATCGCACCATAAATGCCGACCTCTCTAAAGCCTAACATATTGATATTGGGACCTTGTATGACCATTATTTTCATTGTTTAACCCTTAAAAATTCTTTTAATATAGTTTTATATTATAACATTTTAAAATAAATTTTTGCTACAATGTGTCTTTTGAAAGGAAAAAAGTGTATATTATTTCAGCTTCAAAAATCTTTTTATGTGATGCGAATTTTACAATTTTGGAAAATTTTGCCTTTGCTTTTGATGAAGTGATTTTGGAAATCGACAAAATAGAAATTTTAAAACGAAAATATCCTAATGCCAAACTGATTAAAACCAAGCCAAATTCCCTCATACTCCCCGCTTTCATCAACCCACACACGCATTTAGAATTTAGTGCAAATGCCTATACTCTACACTTTGGAGACTTTTTCATCTGGCTTAAAAGCGTGATTAATTCTAGGCAAATTTTGAGCGAAGAGGCAAAAGAGGAGCTTATAGCCAACACTTTAACTCAAATGCAAAAAACAGGCACAGCAACCATAGGCGAAATTTCAAGCTTTGGGAGCGATTTAAAGCCTTGTGCTAAACACTCTATGCGTGTGATTTTTTTCAATGAGCTTTTAGGCACAAATGAATCGCAAAATGCGGAAAAAAAACAAGAATTTTTAAAGCGTTTTCAAAAATCTTTAGAATTTAAAAATGAGCGTTTTATCCCGGCTATTTCTATCCACTCACCCTATTCTACAAATTTAGAACTTGCAAAATTTGCTATCTCTTTGGCTCAAAAACATCAAATGCTTTTAAGCACACATTTTTTAGAAAGCAAGGCTGAAAATTTATGGCTTAGAAGAGCTTCTGGCAAATTTAAACAATGGCTAGGAAATTTCACACCAAATCCCAAGCCACTTTATACAATCGATGAATTTATCACTCTTTTTAAAGATTTAAGAACGCTTTTTACACATTGTGTTTATTTAAAAGAATTTGAGCTTTTAAACCCAAATTTACACTCCATTACACATTGTGCTTTTTCAAATCGTCTCTTAAGTCAAAAAAGTCTAGGGCTTAAAAATGTTCTTAAAAGTGGCTTAAATATCCACTTAGGCACGGACGGCTTAAGCTCAAACATCAGCCTTTCTATGCTTGATGAAATGCGTGCAAATTTACTGATACATAAAGATTTTGAACTTAATGAACTTGCTAAAAAACTCTTACTTATGGCGACATTTTATCCAGCTAAGGCTTTAAATCTTAATCTGGGCACTTTAGCAGTAGGGAAAATAGCTGATTTTAGCGTCTTTGAAATCGAAAAATGTGATAACTCTCAGCTTCCTTTGCAATTTATCCTCAATGCTAAAGAAGTGCAAAAATTATTTATCAAAGGACAACAATGCAAATTTTAACATTATTTTTTCGTGGCATAGCTAAGATTATCTCTTACATCAATACCTATTTTAAAACTTTTTTATTTTTACTTTTACTCGTTTGGCTTTTTAGCCCTAGCTCTAGCGTTTCTGTGGCAAATTTAGAACGCATTGATTTAAAAGGCGAGATTTTGGACACGGGAGCAGTTTTAGAAAAAATTATTAACGCTAAAAATGATCCAAATATTAAAGGTGTGCTTTTCTTCATCGATAGTCCCGGCGGGGCTTTTGCTCCAAGTATGGAACTAGCACTTGCCATTAAGGATTTAAAAGCCCAAAAGTCTGTCATTTCTTATGCCGCTGGAACTATGGCTAGTGGGAGTTATTTAGCTGGAGTCGCAGCGGATAAAATTTATGCAAACCCTGCTGCGTTTATAGGATCTATAGGCGTCATTGCACAAGGTATGAATATTAGCGAATTGGCTCAAAAAATAGGCATTAAAGAACAAACCATAAAAGCAGGGACTTTTAAAGAAGCTGGAACTTTTACAAGAGAGTGGAGTGAGGAAGAAAGGGCATATTTACAAAGACTCATTAATAATAGCTATATGCTTTTTGTAGAATTTGTAGCAAAAAAAAGAGGACTAAAGGTCGATGAGAAGGAAAAATGGGCAGATGCTAGGGTGTTTTTAGCAAATGAAGCCAAAAATTTAGGTCTAATAGACTCCCTTAGCAATTACGAACAAGCCAAAAAAGAACTTGAAATTCTAAGTAAGGTCGCAAATCCTGTATGGAAGGAAGCGGATAAAATCGATCAATTTTTAGAAAAACTTAATCAACAAAGTGTGCAATTTTTCAGCACTCTTTCTAAAAATCTTTTGCAAAATAGCAAAATGCAAATTTTTTAAGGGATTTAATATTAAGCAAATTTTTTATGCCATAATAGTAAATATTTTTTAAAGGAGAGAATAATGAAAAAAAATATCGTTTTTTTCGAAGCTAGAGGCGGAAGTGATAAGGGTCCTGATGGGTATAGAAAAGATACTATGCCTATGGTAAATGCTCTAAAAGCTAAGGGCTGGAATGCTGAAGTTATATTTTTTACCGATGACATTTTACGCGATGAAAATGAGCGTAATAAAATTTATGAGCAGGTCAAAAACACAGTAGATGGGTATGTTTCTCGCGTGAATCCGGGAAATTTAAAAGAAGAAAAACTTTATTTTGAAGTGCTTCGTAAGCTTTGTGCGGATGGGCTTGTAGGTATGCCTCACCCTGATGCTATGATAGGTTATGGAGCTAAAGATGCATTGACTAAACTAGCCGATACACCCTTAGTTCCTGATGATACTTATGCTTATTATGATATTAAGACCTTTAAAGAAACCTTCCCAAAAAGCTTGGCTAAAGGCGAAAGAGTGCTAAAGCAAAATCGTGGCTCGACAGGCGAGGGAATTTGGCGTGTGAGACTTGAAGACGGCGTGGCTTACAATACTTGTGATTCCTTACCACTTGATACGACTATCATTTGTACAGAAGCAAAGGATAATCACAGCGAAACGCGTAAGCTTGGCGAATTTATGGACTTTTGTGAGCAATATATCATAGGCGATAATGGTATGCTTGTAGATATGACTTTCTTACCACGCATTAAAGAAGGTGAGATAAGAATTTTAATGCTTTATAAAACTCCTGTTTATGTCGTGCATAAAAAGCCTGCTGAAGGTGGAGATGCCTTTTCCGCGACACTTTTTAGTGGGGCAAAATACCGCTACGATGAGCCAAAAGACTGGAAAAATTTAATCGATTGGTTCTTAGGACAACTTCCATCTATAAAAAATAAACTTGGCAATTATGACTTACCTCTCATTTGGACAGCGGATTTTATCCTCGATACAGATGAAAAAGGTGCTGACCGCTATATTTTAGGTGAAATTAACTGCTCTTGCGTTGGCTTTACTTCTCCAGTGGAATTTATGGAGAAAATCGCTCTAATGGTCGGCGATAACATTGTCGATATCGTTAGCGAGAAAAAAGCTTAATTAAAAGGAGGTGTGAAGCCTCCTTAATTTTTTAACCCCTCACAAATTTTCTCAAATTCTTGATAATATTTCCACGAAGCGATGATGTCAGGGCGTGTTTGTTTAATGTGGGTCAGTTCTTTATCTAAAAGAGTTTTAAATTTTAAAGCTAGGCTAGAATTTGCTTTAAAATAATTTAAAATATCTTGTTCGCTTAGAGCATTATCTTTTCTAAATCTTACTTTTTCATCTAGCACTTTGACAAATTCTTTAAAATAGTTTTTTAATCTTTCTTTTATTTCTTTATCTTCTTTGATAAGCTCATAATATTTTTGCTCTACATTAATGCTAAGGTGTTTATAGCATAGATCATTTTCATTTAAGAAGAGATTTTTAATATCTTTTAGTTGATTTAGAGGCTCTTCTGTGATGATGATTTTAATTTTATCTTTAAGATAAGAAAAGTCTTTATGATCTATAAATAAAGTAAAGGGTAGAAAAGGAGTATAATCGTTCCAAGCTTTGCGTTCAAATTTAGCTTTATCTTCTTCTTTGGGTGGATTAAAGTGAAAGAGTTTAGAAAGCTTTTGCATTGTATTAAAAGCTTTATCTGCTTGTAAATCCTGCGTATCGATGTAGATGATTTGTCGGGTTACCCCCCCCCCTCATTTGTTAGGAAAGGAGTAAGGTCGCTTTGGTAGTTGAAGCTTATCGATTCTTTATCAAATATGCCCTCTAAATCGTGATTTTTGGGCTTATTACCACTTTTATACATTATTTCACCTAAAGATTGACCGATATTATCATCAAGCCCAAATTCAAATTTGATCTTTCTCGCTCCATAGCCGTGATTAATACTTGTTTTAAGTCTTGAAATGGGATCGCGAAGTAAAATTACAAGATAAAATTTTTGTAAATTTAAGTCTTTTTTTAAGATTACGATATAAGCTTATGCTAAGAAAATTTTGCCTCTTTGAATTTTTAAGCATTTTTCTTGCCTCGCCATAATACATATAATTATCTTGCGATAAATTAATATGTTTTAAACCGCATAATTCTAAAAATTTTAAAAAAGCAAAATGCCCACTTACAGAGTAATTTAAAAGCACAAATTTATAATTTTGCGGAAGTTTGGGGTAGAATTTGAATAAATGATATCCAAAACGCTTAGTTATAGAATTTGTCAATCTCTTTTTTCTTCGCCTATAAAGCTCTTTGAAGCCAAATGTTTTTAATTGATTAAAAAGTCTTCTCAAATTTGCCTCCTTAAAGGTGTCATTTTAACCACTCTTTTTAAATCAAAAACCAGCAGAGTGTTTTTTATGAAATTGTATAGGTTTTTGACACTTTTTGCATCTAAATTTAGCGCCTTTTAATTGTATTTTTTGATGAATTCCAAAAGGCACATCGTGAATCTGTCCCACACAATCACACACATAAAGATAAATCGCCCCCTCATCATCTCTCTCATCTTTATCCTCCTCAAAACTCACATCCGCACCATCATCGTGACTTAAAGAAGAACGCCTAAAATGCTCCACTTTCATATCTTCATATAAAATATGCTCTAAAAGCCATTTTTTAGCGACCATATAAAGCTTTTCCTTAAGATCATTTGTTGTTTTAATGCCTTGAATAAGATTTATCATCATTTGTATAATTTCTTTATGAATTTTACGATGTGCCTCAAGCTCAGGATAGCCGATAAGCTCCATATATTTTTCTTCATCGTGAAAATGGTCTTTCATATAATTAAAAAATTCCGCAAGCAAATTCTTAATATCATTTTTATAGATATGAACGCTATAGCTATCATCCCATTTTGGAAACATTGTCTATCCTTTTTTCTACGATTTCGCTTGTAACATAAATTAAGTCTTTTTTACAATTTTTACATTTTAATATTTTATTATGCATTAAAATTCCTAAGTGCTCTTGATAGTTTAAAATATGCGTCAAATGACAAGGACAAGAATAGATAAATCTCGTTTCTTTTATGATTTTAGGCTCTTTTACCTCGCTACTTTCTTCTTCCACCATTTCAGCTTCTTCTTCGCTCTCTTGATTTTTCTGCTCGTTAAGCCAATGCCCTATCATCATATCATAACGCAAAATGTGCGTTAAAAGCCAATCAGACATTATAGTATAAAGCTTTTCCTTAAGATCGTTAGTCGTTTTAATGTGCTGGATAAGATAAGACATATCATCGATAATCACCTTATGCATCATTCTATGGTCACTAAGATACGGATAAGAAATTTCGTGCATATACTCTTCCTCATTGGCAAAATGCTCTTTCATATAATTAAAAAGCTCCATTAAAATTTCCTTCAGCTCATCACGCTTTACAAATCCATAAACCGCATTCTCCACTTTAGAAGCAAGAGCAAAAAGCTTTTTATGCTGTGCATCGATTCTATCGTCATTAATGCTATACTTATTGTCCCAAGTGGGGATTAATTTGTCCAACTTAAATTCCCAAAATTATGTTTTAAATCTCTAAAGAAATTTTAACTTTATTGAAATTAAAAAAATATAAAAACATTAGTAAAAATGAAATAAATTTTTAATAAAAGATAAATATTGTATTAAATTTAGCAGAAAAACTGCTAAATTTAATATAAAATAATGTGTGCTTTTTGAGGTCCATGCACTCCAAAAACAGTGATTAGCTCGATATCTGCCGTGCGTGAGGGTCCTGCGATAAATAAAATATTACTAGGCAGGACTTCATTTTCCTGCTTTACAAGATTTAACGCCTCGCTAAGACTTGGTACAATCCTCTCCTTTTTAAGCAAAACAATGCAAAGTTTAGGGGCTAAAGAGAGCATCCTAGGCTGCTCTTTACTTGAAAGCACCAAAGCCACTCCGTGAGAACTCACACCATAACTCGCGTGAATGATAGAAAAATCACTATGAAAAACCTCGCTGCGTAAATTTTCTATCTCTTGATTAAAGCAAATTTTCTTATTTGCTTTAATCTTAGTTAAATCAAGCCCCAAACTTTCCCCATAAAGCAAACTCTCATAACCATAATTTTGAGTGATTTCATTAATCTTATCTTCAAGTTTTTCCCTAGTACTTTCTTCAACGATATATTTATTATCACTCATTTTTTGCTTCATCTCATCAAGCATCGCTCCATTTGAAATGATATGCTCCACAGGGTCTATACTAGGACTTCTTACAAATTCCTTATCTACATAGGCACCTCTAAGCTTTGATAAAATAGCCTCTTTGCTTTTTGCTGAAATTTCTTCAATCCTACTCATAAATCACCCCTTCGATATTTTGCACTTCTTGATACAAATCTTTCTTAATTTGTGGTAATTCTTTAAAGGCACTCCATTTTTTAATCACAGGCAAAACCCCCTTGAAATTTTGCACCGCCCAATTAAAATAATGTCCTTTAGAAAGTGAAAAACGCCATTTGTTGCCATTTGTTGCCAAATTTGCAAAAGTAGAAAAAGCAAAAGATTCCATTTTGCTATATGGAGCATTACTTGCACCAAGTGGAGGGTTTTCTCCCTGTCCTACCTTATCACAACGCAATTTTCTTATCAAATCTGCCAGTGGAATTTTCACAGGACACACTTCTGAGCAACGCCCACAAAGAGAACAAAAGCTAAGAATATCACCCGTTTTATCCATACCAAATAAATTTGGACTTATTACCTCTCCTATAGGACCCGGATAAGTGGTTTGATAGCTGTGTCCCCCTATCTTATCATACACCGGGCAAAAATTCATACAAGCACCACAGCGGATACAACGCAAAGCTTCGTAATAATCCTTATGTGCTAGCATATCGCTTCTATGATGGTCAAATAACACAATATGCACTTCTTTAGGTCCATCTAAGTCACCATTTTTACGCGGAGCTGTGATGATGTTATTATAGGTTGGGATAAACTGCCCTGTAGCTGAAGGGGTCAATAAATGCACCATAGTCGCCGCATCTTCAAAGCTTTCCATTACTTTTTCAATCCCACAAAGTGCGATGTGAATGTCTGGAGCTGTGGTACACATTCTACCATTACCCTCATTTTCTATCAGCCAAAACGCCCCCTCACGCGACATAGCAAAATTGACTCCACTAAGTCCTAGCTTTAAGCCCTCAAATTCATCTCTTAAATACTTCCTAGCGATGGCATTAAGTTTTTCAGGCTCACTTTCAAGCTCCGCACCAAGCTTTTCTTGAAAGGTTTTGCCTATCTCATAACGATTTTTATGAATCGCTGGCACGACTATATGCACAGGCACTTCGCCATCAAGCTGGATAATCACTTCACCCAAATCCGTCTCAATAGCCTTTAAGCCCTTTTTTTCAAGGTAGTGATTAAGCCCTATTTCCTCACTAGCCATTGATTTGCCCTTTAAGATTTTGCTAATATTATTTTCCTTCATAATTTCATAAATTATCTCACAAGCGTCCTCATCGCTACTTGCCCAATGCACCTTAATGCCATTTTTTGTAGCATTTTTTTCAAATTCTAAAAGTCTTTCCTCAAGGCTCATCAACGCATTATTTTTCGCTTGTTTTGCTTTCGCTCTTAAACCCTGCCAATCTTTAAATTTATCATCGATTACTTTAAGACGATTTTTTTGCAGAGTATGCATAGCATTGCTTAAATTTTCACGCATTTGCGTGTCATTTAACTTGATATTTACTATTTCTTCGTGTGTCTTCATAATCTTACCCCCTCAAGTCTCTTTAATAAAAAATCATACAAATGAAGTCCTCTTACATCAAGTCCCATTTTACGCATAGTGCCATCTATATTTAAAAGACAGCCTCCATCACCGCTTATAAGATATTTTACGCCCGTATTTTGTATATCTTTAATCTTAGCTCTTGCCATAGCATTTGAAATTTCAGGCTCTTTCACAGCAAAAGTTCCACCAAAACCGCAACACTCTTCCTCATACTCCAAATTCACAAGCTCGACATTTTTAAGCTTTTTGATGAGATTTTTACTTGCTTCTATGCTTTTTTGTATGCGTAAGGCGTGGCAGTTTGAGTGCCAAGTAACTCTTACAGGATCCCCCTTATCTTCATATTCCACCTTTAAAACTTCATCTAAATATTGAGAAAGCTCGGTTACTCTTGATGAAAATTCCTTCACCCTTTCAAATTCACTATCCTCTTTAAAAAGCTCTAAATAATCGTGGCTCATCATACCCGCACAAGAGCCACTTGGCACGACAATGGGATAATCTTTTTCAAATAAATCCACATTATAAAGTGCTATGCGTTTGCTTTCCTTAAAATAGCCTGAATTAAAACTTGGCTGCGAACAACAGGTTTGATTTTTTTTAAAAATCACCTCCACGCCCTCACGGCGTAGAAGTTTTATGGCATTTAAAATCGTCTCTTGCATAGCAGCAGTGCCAAGACAAGTCGCATAAAAATATACCTTTTTCATCATCAAGCCTTACTTAGCCACGACTTCAGGGATAATTCCCGGCATTAAAAAGGCAATAATGCAAGTCCAAATTCCTATCAAAATAATAAAGCCGACAGAATATTTAAGCGTAAATTTAAATAAATCAGACTCCTTACCTACAAGTCCCACAGCCGCACAAGCTATGGCTATACTTTGTGGGCTTATCATCTTACCAACCACGCCACCAACGGAATTTGCCGCTAAAAATAGAGCCTCAGGCACAGCCAAACTTGTAGCAGCGGCTTGTTGAAGTGGTCCAAAAAGTAAATTTGCACTCGTATCAGATCCTGTAAGGAAAACCCCTATCCAGCCTATAACAGGGCTAAAAAACGAAAAGGCATCGCCTGTGGTCGCAAAAGCTGTTCCTAAAGTCGTGCTCATACCTGAATTTTTAGCGATAAAAGCAAAAGCCACAACTAAGCCTATGGTAATACAAGGCATAGCCATTTCTTTTAAGGTGTCGCCTAAGGCTTCTTCAACAATATTTGATTTAATGCGTAAAAAGAAGATTGTCAAAAGTGCCGCGACCAAAATAGCCGTTCCAGCTTGAAGGGCGATTAGATTAATATCCATATTTAAACTTAACGCCTTACCAGCACTATCTACGATAGAGCCTTCGATATTATTAAAAGACAAGGCGACCTTAGTATAATCAAACACCGCACCCTTATCAAAAAACGCCTTAAACCAAGGCTGAGTCCAAATAATAATACAAATAATGAGCAAAATAAAAGGCAACCAAGCCTTAAAAACCTTACCAAATTCTAATTGAGTATGATGAGAAAAATCCGTCAAATCATCAAGTCTAAAAATATTTTTAGGAGACCAAAATTTCAAAAATATCGTGGTGCAAGCAAGAGAGACAACAGCCGAAACAATGTCAGGAAGCTCCGCTCCTAAGTAATTTGAGCTAATAAACTGCGTAATTGTAAAACTTACAGTCGCTACTAAAACCGCTGGAAAAGTCTCTTTCACGCCCTTAACGCCGTCCATTAAAAACACGATGAAAAAAGGTACACTAAGACTTAAAGGCACAAGCATACGCCCAACCATAGCAGAAATTTCATACTGCTCAACACCGACCAAATTTGACATAGCGATAATAGGAATCCCAACCGCACCAAAAGCAACAGGAGCGGTATTTGCTATCAAACAAAGTCCAGCAGCGTGCAGAGGCTTAAGTCCTAATCCTACCAAAAGAGCCGCTGTAATCGCCACAGGTCCCCCAAAGCCTATCGCACCCTCCAAAAATGAACCAAAACAAAAACCTATCAAAATTACCTGAATTCTATGATCTGGCGTAATGCTTATCACGCTTTCTTTAATCACTTCAAAAGAGCCTGACTTTACAGAAAGCTTATAAAGGAAAATCGCCGCTATAATAATCCAAGCAATAGGCCACATTCCTTGTGCAAAACCTTGCACAAAAGAAGCCCCGATAAGAGAAAAAGGCATACCATAAGCATAAAATGCCACTACACTCGCTACAATCACGGTAATAAAACCCGCCTGATAACCCTTAAGCTTAAAAACAAGCAAACAAATCAAAAAACAAAAAATAGGCAAAAATGCCAACAAAGCACTAAGCCAAATACTTCCTAATGGGTCAATTAATTGTTGATACATCAAAGCTCCTTTAATAGTTTTAATAAAGATTATATAGAATTTACACACAACAAAACAATACTTTCTTTTTTGTAAAAGGCATTACAAAATTTTTTGCGTAAATTCGTAACACAAAATTACAACAAACTCTTGAAAAAATTTTATATTTTTTCGCTAAAATTAACATTTTTAAATTTAACTTAAAAGGTATAAAATGAGCATAGAAATAAGAAAAGATTTAGAAAAATTTGCTACAATACCGAATTTTAAAAGCCCTGTTACCTTTTTTGGCTCAGCACGCTTAAAGGATCATAATCCTTATTGCATCAAAGCAAAAGCTCTAGCTAAAAGATGTGTTGAAGAGGGATTTTGTGTCATCAGCGGTGGGGGCGGTGGCATTATGAAAGCAGCCAATGAGGGTGCTTTCGAACAAGATGCTAAATTTATAAGTTCGGTAGGCTTTAACATCCTGCTTCCTCACGAGCAAAAGCTTAACGATTTTGTGGAATATAGCATCACTTTTGAGAGCTTAGCCATTCGCAAAATGGCTCTTATTGAAAAGAGCTTTGCTTTTGTGATTTTTCCGGGCGGCTTTGGGACTTTAGATGAGTTGCTAGATGTCTTAACGCTTAAGCAGCTTAACTTTAAAAAGCACATACCCATTATACTCTACGGAAAAGATTTTTGGCAAAGCTTAGATGATTTTGTCAAAAATTCTCTACTTAAACTTAAAGTCATTGATAAAAATGATTTAAGCAAGTATATAATTAGCGACGAAATCGAAGAAATAATTCAAATTTTAAAGGAAAACAATGAAAATTTTAGTCGCAATGAGTGGAGGAGTTGATAGCACGGTTACAGCATATAAGCTAAAGCAGGCAGGACACGAAGTCATAGGTTGCTATATGAAGCTTCACGGAAAACCCGGATATCACGAAGAAAATATAGCTAAGGTTAAAAAGGTCGCTAAATTTCTGCAGATACCCTATCATATTTTAGACTTGCAAGAAGATTTTAAAGCCAAGGTGTATATGCCCTTTATCAACACTTACAAAGAGGGCAAAACGCCAAATCCTTGTGCTTTATGCAATCGCTTCATTAAACTTGGCAAACTCTTGGAATTTGCTAAAAATTTGGGCTGCGAAAAGTTAGCAACAGGGCATTATGCTAGGCTTGAAAATGGCTGCATCAAAGTCGCCGTTGATGAAAGTAAGGACCAGAGCTATTTCTTAGCAAATGCCGATAAAGAAGCCTTACAATACCTCATTTTTCCTCTAGGTGAAATGAAAAAAGAAGATGTAAAACAATTCGCCTCCACCATAGAAGTTTTAAAATCCTTCGCTACACAAAAAGAAAGCAGTGAAATTTGTTTTGTCGAAAACACCTATGTTGATGTTTTGGAGCAATTTATGGATACGAAAATTAAAGGAGAAGTGCTAGATAGTAGTGGTAAGGTCGTAGGAGAGCATAATGGCTATATGCACTATACCATAGGTAAAAGAAGAGGTTTTGAGGTAAGGGGTGCTCACGAGCCACATTTTGTTTTAAAAATCAATCCTAAGGAAAATCAAATCGTAGTCGGCACAAAAGAAGAGTTAAAAACTAAAGAATTTAAGCTTGAAAATATCAATCTTTTCATTGATAAAAAGGCATTTAATTGCGAAGTAAAAATTCGCTACCGCTCCAAAAGTGTGCCTTGTGAAGTTTTGGTTGATGAGAATTTAAACGCCCAAATATCCCTCAAAGAGCCAGTTTATGGACTAGCAAGCGGTCAAATGGCAGTTTTTTACGAAGAAGACAAAGTCATAGCAAGTGGCTTTATAAGTTAAATTTACCCTTTCGGGTAAATTTTAATAAAAGCCTAAAAACTTCCACCACACCAAGCCAACGCTTATCATTACTAGCATATCAACCACAAAGATAACAAAACCTACCCCCCACCATCTCTTAAGAGTAACATAATTTGTCCCAAAGATAACAGGAGCTGTTTCAGTAGCATAATAATCATAATATTACTTGAAGTTATCATAATAAAGGCATAAAGCAAAGGAGGCGCACCCAAAGCCAAACCAGCACTATAAAACACGAAAATCATCACAGAAATTTCCCCAAGTCCCATAGAAGAAGCCAAACCTCCAAGTGCCTCAGCTAAAAATTGCGTAACGCCAAGTTTTCCCAGCATAGTTGCCATCATCACAAGGGCAGAAAACCATGCCAAAGTATTCCAAGCGGTTTTTCCTTTAAAACATCATCAAAACTTAATACTCCACTAACCAAAACCAAAGAAAAGTCCCAAAGCCTCAGCCCAAAGGGCAAGCAAAAGCAAGAAAACTCCAAGCATAATCTTTTCAGCCCTCTTCATCGCTCCAAGCTCTGCTAGTCTTTCTTTAGCAAATTTAGAAGCGTTAGGCGTTTGCTTAATCTTTGGAGGAGATAAAAAATAAATCACAAGAGGCATAATAAGCATAGCGCAAATTCCTGGTAAAAACATACCCAAAGCCCACTGAGCTAATCTCCATATTTATCGCTTGTGCGACTAAATCGACCACTAAAGGATTTGACGCTGTGGCAGCAATAAACATCGCCGAGCTTATAGGATTTGCTTGATAATTTACTAAAGAAAGCTAAGTGCCTATTTTACTTTGTGTATTATCCTCAGGACTTGATTTAAACGAGCAGCTAATCGCTTGAACGATAGGGTTGATAATCGCTCCCGCTCTTGCAGTGTTTAAAGGCGTAATGGGCGCTAAAATCGTCTCACTCGCCACGATAGAATAGGCAATCCCAAGCGTCCTTTTCCTAAAAATGCTAATAAAATAATAAGCAAGTCTTTCCCCAAGTCCCGTTTTTATCACGCCTCTAGCAATGATAATAGAAACAACAATGAGCCAAATTAACGAATTTGAAAAGCCGCTTATTAATACCTGTTTTAGACTTTAAACTAGAAATCGCCTTATTAAACCCTCTCATCAATGTCCTTTTGAGACATATTTTGCAATGCAAAAGTATTTAAAGCAAAAATTTTACTCTCATCAATAAGCTTATTTTTTACACTTGTGAAGTTTGCTTCGCGTAAAATTTAGCCAAAAGATCAATTTGTATGTTTTTATCCTTAATGCTTAAAAGCTCATCAAGCTATTTTACTAGCATTAAGCAAAGCGTTTAAATAGCTTCCTGGGTCGCTTTATCCATAGCTATTTTTTTGCGAATTTGCATTATCACTCATCACTATACCTTGCCAACTTTTAATGTGAGCGGCTCTAATTTGACTTTGCGGCGTGGTAATCCCACGAATTCGCCTCCAAACCCACAGGAACAGGCATTAAGTAAAAAACACCCAACACAGCCAAACAAAACAAAAGGCTAAAAATTTTGTTTTTACTCATTATTTTTAGATTTGTGAAAGAATTTCAGCCCTACCCCTCACAATAGCTACGCAATGCTCATAATGGGCAGTATTTAGCCCATCTACACTGCCCGCATCCCATCTGCCATTATAATGCTTTGGTGTGCCGTCTTTTTGACAAATCATAGGCTCAATGCAAAAAACCATACCATTTTTAATTTTAGGTCCGCTCTTAGCATTTGAACCCTTTTCTAAATAATTTAGAATTTCAGGCTCACAGTGCGGTTTTGTGCCTATACCGTGTCCGCAGTATCCTTGCAAAGGAACAAAACCGCGACTTGCAATAAATTCTCCCAAAAGTGCCGAAAGTTCCTTAAAACGCATACCCTCTCGTATAGAATCAATAGCAAAATATAATGCGTCTTTCGCACAAGCGATTAATTCTTCATCTTTTTTAGAAATTTTACCTATGGCTAAGGTTCTAGCCGCATCGCCGTAATAACCATCTAGCAATGTCCCCACATCAATCCCCAAAATATCGCCATCTTTTAGCACTTTATCATCAGCTATGCCGTGGATGCAAACCTCATTTAAAGAAGTGCAAATGGCACTTGGAAAATCATAAAGGTTCTTAAAAGAAGGCTTTGCGCCAGAACTTAAAATGAATTCTTCAGCCATTTCGCTAATCTGCCTTAAACTCATCCCAGCCTTAACCTCTCTTTCTAAAAAATCCAAAGTTTTAGCGACAATTTTATTTGCTTCTCTTAATTTTTGAATTTCTGTTGCTTTTCTTAATTCTATCATTGCATATTCCTTAAATTAACTTAAATTGAGCCAAATTTTTGCAGTTTTTTCCAAAGTCTTAATATCACTTGAAGCGTAAAAACGCAAATTTGCCCTTTTATCCAAAAGTTTCAAACGAGAATTTTCTCTTAAAAATTCCACTATGGCTTCGCCTGAGTGTATGAGTCTTGTTTTAGAGCCAAAAAATTCGCTTAAAGCCTTACTAAGTAGAGGAAAATGAGTGCAAGCAAGAATGAGTGCGTCAGGGCTTTTTACATCTTTAAAATAATGCAAAAAAGCACTTTTTAAAAATTCTCCCTCAAAAATGCCCTCTTCAACCATAGGCACAAAAAGTCCTGTCGCAAGAGCTTTTACGCGTGTAAAGCCTTCTTTTTCTAAACTAGTTTGATACTGCCTTGAATTAATAGTCGCCTTTGTGGCTATGACTAAAATTTCCTTGTCCTTATCCTCTAAATTCTTACAAGTCGCCCTCACTCCAGCTTCTATCACACCATAAATGGGAAAATCAGCCCTAGCTCTTAAAGCCTCCAAAGCATAAGCGCTAGCAGTATTACAAGCGATGATAAGCATATCGATTTTAAAGGATTTAAAAAATTCTAAAGCCTCAAGACAAAACTTAATTATCGTCTCTTTATCCTTAACCCCATAAGGCACTCTAGCCGTATCACCATAATAAATAATTTCTTCAAACAAATTTGCCTCATACAAGGACTTTAAAACGCTAAGTCCTCCCACTCCACTATCAAAAACTCCAACTCTCATTGATTTTCTTTAATCATTTCATATAACGCCTAGCACCTATATAACGCGACTTCCAGTAGGTATTATTTAAACTTACAATCTTACTTCCGCCTTTAGTTGAAAGATGAACAAATTCATTTCTACTAAGATAAACTCCCACATGTAAGCCATTAGGTCCTCTGCCCGTTTTGAAAAAAACTAAATCTCCCACCTTAAGCTTAGCTTTTGAAACCTTTATCCCTGAAGCCATTTGAGTCTTGGTCGTGCGAGGTAGCAAAATACCAAATTCACGCATTAAAGTTTGAGTAAAGCCCGAGCAGTCAGCTCCTCTCCTACTCGTCCCACCTAAAACATAAGGCGTTTTTTGCCATTTCCTACTAGCACTTCTAAGCCTTTCTTCTGTGGCGTTTTGCGAATAACTTGGCTTGTAAAAATTTAAGCTTTGCGGTAAAAAACTACAACCACTCAATAAAAAAATTACAAAAATTCCAAAAATATATTTTTTCATCAAGCCCTCGTAAAAAATTTCAAATAAACAAAGCCCAAAATCCCGGAGCAAAAAGAGGCGACTAAGATGGAAAGATTATCCGCGTAATTGAAAATATCACTCACCTCATAAGCCAAGCCGTCTATAAATAAACTCATCGTAAAGCCTATGCCTGTGAGTATGCAAATGCCATAAAGTTGTTTAAAATTCGCTCCCTCTGGCAAACGCGCCAAACCACTTTTAATCGCAAGGTAAGAAAAGGCAAAAACGCCCACTTGCTTACCGACAAAAAGTCCTAAGAAAATCCCTACACTAGCACCGGAAAGTATGGATTTTAAGTCGATATTAGCCAAATTTACACCTGCATTTGCAAAGGCAAATAAAGGCAGTATGACAAAAACAAGCCAAAATTTCAAACTTTCATCAATCTCTTTTAAAAAAGGCTTACCATCTTTTGTCAAAACAGGGATAAAAAATGCAGTGATAAGTCCCGCCAAAGTCGCATGCACTCCGCTTTTTAAAACGCTCACCCAAAGGATTAAGGAACAGATAAAATAAAAAGATTTGCGTGTAATACCTAACAAATTTAAGGTCAATAAAGCTAAAATCGCACAACTTGCCACGATAAAAGCGACAATAGATAGTTTAGAAGTATAAAAGATAGCAATAATTAAAATCGCTCCTACATCGTCAAAAATAGCCAAAGAAAGCAAGAAAATTTTAAGCGAACTTGGGATATGTTTTCCGCACATCATCAAAATAGCTAAAGCAAAAGCCGTATCCGTAGCTGTTGGGATAGCCCAGCCCTTAAGCGTATAAGCATCGCCGACATTAACTAAGGCAAAAATGCTAGCTGGCACGATAATCCCACCTAAAGCCGCTGCAAATGGTAAAATAATGCTTCTTACCTCTTTGAAAGCTCCTTGCATTAATTCTTTTTTAAGCTCTAAGCCTATGGCAAAGAAAAAAATGGAAATAAGCCCATCATTAACCCAAAGTAAAAAAGGCTTTTCAAGTCTAAATTCCCCCGCGACAAAGCCCATATTTAAATTAAGCAATTCTCTATAATGATCACTTAAGAAGCTATTTTGCACAAGTAGGGCAAAAACCGTGCAAATGATGAGTAAAACGCCACCAAAAGCCTCATTATAAACAAAATTCTTAAGTCGCTCAAACAAAGTCATTTAACAAGCTTTAAATAAATATAGCCCACAATGGCACTTAAAAAACTAGCCACTAAAATCGCAAGCTTATCAGTATGCTCGAAAATATCACTATTTTTATACGCTAAAGAATCGATAAATAAACTCATCGTAAAGCCTATGCCTGTAAGTATGCAAATGCCATAAAATTGAGAATAGCGGACATTTTCAGGAAGTTTTGCAAGTTTTAATTTAATCGCCAAGTAAGAAAATAAAAACACACCCACTTGCTTACCCACAAAAAGTCCTAAAATAATACCAAGACTCACAGGAGAAAATAAGGTTGCAAGGTGCATATCTCTTAAATCAATGCCCGCATTTGCAAAGGCAAATAAAGGCAAAATAAAATAAACCACCCAAGGATTTAAACTCTCTAAAACATTATGTAAATATGGTCGTTTGCCCTTAGTATCTAAAGGGATAAATAAGGCTATAATTACCCCCGCCAAAGTCGCATGCACACCACTTTTAAGCATAGCGATCCAAAGTATCACACCGACTAAAACATAAAGCGATAAATGCGTAATGTGAAAATAATTAAGAACAAATAAAGCAAAAATACACATCAAGCAAATTAACATCGCTAAAGTAGAAAGCTGATCTGTGTAAAATAAAGCAATGATAATAATCGCACCCAAATCATCAAAAATCGCCAAAGAAAGTAAGAAAAGCTTAAGACTAGCTGGAATTTTATTTCCTAAAAGCATTAAAATTCCTACCGCAAAGGCAATATCTGTCGCAGTTGGGATAGCCCAGCCTTTCATCGCAAAAACATCGTGAAAATTAATAGAAGCAAAGATAAGTGCAGGAACTACCATACCTCCAAGCGCACCAAAAATAGGCAAAGAAACCGCCCTAACATTTTTAAGCTGTCCTCTTAAAACCTCATATTTAAGCTCAAGTCCTATGCAAAGAAAGAAAATGGCAATTAAGCCGTCATTAATCCAAAGATCTAAGGATTTTGAAATTTGAAAATTATCAAAGCCCACAGTAAAATTTGCGTGAAAAAAATCCGTATAAATCACGCTCAAAGCTGAATTTTTACATAAAAGCGCAAAAAAGGTAAAGAAAATCAATAAAATTCCAGGAAAAGTCTCACTTAAAACTACTTTTTTAATCCTTTGCAAAGCAAACTCCTTAAAACTAATTCTAAGATTATAACAAAATTTGATTAAGATTTGATTAAGATTTGATTAAATATTGAAGAAAAAGGCACGAAGTCGTGCCTTAAATTAAGCGTAAATGTCTAGAGCGCTTGTTTTAATCGGTGCAGAATCCGTAGCCACCGCCTGTGAAGTCTGCATAGAACCGCTACTCAAACCATCAATAAGTCTAGCCATCAAAGCTTCATTTGTATCCATAGTTTTTTTCAACAAAGAAGTGTTAATCGCCGTCCTTAAAGAAGCATTACTCATATCTGAAATCATAGTCGCCTCCTTTAGCTTAGTCTAGACATCTTCTATATCGACTAAAAATAAAAAAACTAAACACTAAATTTAAATGCTTGTTTGACTTTCTGCCTCACGCTCTCGTATAAGATTAATCACTTCCATAGCCTGTGCGTTTAGAACCATAATCTGCTTTAAAAATAAATCCTTAGTCTGCTCGTCCTTTGCATTTTGCATTTTTGCGCTAAGTTTTGCTATCTCGCTCAATAATTCTTGTAATTTTTCATATAAATCAACAAGCTCTTCGCCACCATCTCCTTGACTTGAAGCTTGTGCTTTTTCCTCTTTTGAAAGAGCTTTTTTATCATCATCTTTAGCACTTTTTAGCTCTTGCAAATTTTCTTCATTTGCTTTTTGCGTCTTATCCTGTGGCGTTTTGCGACTTAATTCCTCTTTTAAATTCAAATAGGGCGTATAATTTTTCAAACTAACTTGCATTCTACCTCCTTTTAAACCTAAATCGACTAAAACGCTAAATCCTTAACTTTCCGCCAAAAGCTCTAAAACCAAATTCGCCTGATGTGCCGCACAGATATTAACACGCGGTGCCATAAGTCCATTACCCACTTTTGCGCCATTGACTAAATCCCCGCAAACATAAAAATTCTTAGCAATCTTTCTTGTTTGTATGGCATTACTTTCACCATAGCCCGCAAGTCCAGAAGCGCAGATTAAAATTTGATTTTCAAAATATTTATGAAAATTTTGTGCTAACATCGCCTTAGCCTCCGCCCTATCAAATGCCTCGCAAACGATTTTCGTATCTTTAAAAAGCTCTTTTATATTATTTTCATCGATTTTAAGAGTATGAATTTCAACCGCTGTGTAAGGGTTGATGTGCGAAATTTGCTCTTTTAAAGCCTCTGTTTTAAATTTCCCCAAATCACTCACATTATAAGCCTGACGATTAAGATTACTCGGCTCTACCACATCAAAATCGATAAGCTTAAGTCCTCCTAGCCCACTTCTAGCTAACATTATCGCTATATGTGAGCCAAGCCCTCCAAGCCCACACACGGCGACTTTTGCTTGTTTGAGTTTGTCGTGAAGCTTTGGAGTATGGCGTGCTCTCATCATCGCATCTAGCGCATCTTTGGGGGGCATAGTATTTTTTGCTATACAAAAAAGCTCATCATTTTCGTTTAACTCAAGCTCCTCTTTAGTGGCAAAACCATTGACAATCCACACATCGCTTTCATTTTGACTCACACTTTTGAAAAAATCAATGCTTGTTTTAAACGCACACTCTACCCACGCACCATTAAATTTAATCCTCATCATCCACCTCCTACAAAACTTACAATTTCGGCTTTATCGCCTTTTTTTAAGATTAAGTTTTCAAATTCGCTTTTAGGCACGATTTTGCCATTTAGCTCTAGGGCGATTAAATTCGCTCTTAAGCCCATTTTTTCTACATAATCCACAAATTTCAACTCTTTTAAATCAAGCTTTTCACCATTGATTATCATCTCTCACCTCAACGCAAATATTAAGCCCTTAAAAGCCATAATGATAATAATAAACGCCACAACATAGGTTAAAAAAGACATTCCGCCAAACATCACATTTTTACCCTCATTTTCATCGCTTATATATTTTTCTAATTTTTTAAGGTCTTTTTCGCTCATTTTTTCAGGGTTCATAAAAGTGCCTAAAAATTTTATTTTTGCATTTTTCTCATTAGCAAAAAAGGACAAACAAGCGATTTTATAGCTCTTTAAAGCCCTTTCAAAATCCTCGTGCATAAAGTCATAATCGCTTAAATCAAGCCCATATTTTTTCTCAAGCTCCCTTTTTCTCTGCTCTTTTTCTTCGTCTGTAAATTTTTCCTTTAAAGGCTCTTCAAATTCCTCATTTAAGTCTTCTTCCTCAAAATCCTCTTCAAATTCCTCTTCCTTAAAATCTTCTTCAATTTCCTCTTTTTTTTCCTCAAGCTCAATATTTTCATAAGGGATATAAAGCCTAAAATCTTTCACATCTTCAAATTCGCCTATCCAGTTATATGCGATTTCTTCAAAGGCAAAAACATCGCCATTATGAGGCTCTATAAGCTTGATTTTATTTTTACTATTTTCGTTAGTATTGATGACAAAAAGTCCCTTTTCATCACGGTATAAAATGTTTATGTGTCCTGCCCCAGCCTTGCTTGTGATATTGCAAAGAATCGGCACTTTAAAAAATTCCTCTTTTTCTAAAAGCGCTCTTAAATTTGAAGTTTTTAAAAACCTCGCCCTTAAAAAAAGAAAATCATACATCGTAAAAAATAGCGTCTTATAGGGAATGTAGTTTTGCATATGAAAAGCAATGTGCGCTCGTTTTTCTTTTATATTTTCATCTAAAAAGCCCTCTTTTTCGATGAAGTGGTATTTCACACTTTTAAAAGCGTTTTGATTATGCAGCATTTGATAGTAAATTTCATAAGCTTGCAAGGCACAGCTTCCTTGTCCTCCAGTGTTTTTACGCTGATTTTGGCTAGTTTGGCGTTTATTTAGCTTTTCTACGAAGACTTGAAAATTTTGATTGATTTTGAAATTTTCTAGGGCGATAAATCTTTTTTTAAATTTCACTAAGCTTTCCTTGAATTTCTATGGTTTTTTTAAGAATTTTACAAATTTTAAGTAAGTGTTCTAGCTCCTCTTTGGTGCAAACATAATCTTTTCTATACTTTAGCCACTGCTTTATGACTTGATAACCGCCTATGGTATAGTCCCACACTTCGCGGCTTATGCCTATTATGCTTAACTTTTCATTTAAAATAATGCGCCCCTTTTTCTGCGCGTCCTCTTTAAACCTTTCACTTTCTTGTCTTTTTTCTATAAAATTAAAAGCAAAATCCCCCTCAAAGTCTATATTATCCTCCGGGATTTCTTGCATTAGGTGCAGTTTTATCAGTTTGCTTCCTAGCCTTTCAAAACGCTCAAATTCTTTTACACTTACTTCAAAGCTCACTTTTGGAAAGCCTATTTTGAGGTATTCTAAATACTTGCTTCTATATTTTGGATTATATAAATTCGCATAGATAAAGGCTAGAATTTGCTCCTCGTTTTTATGCTTTAAAATTTTATGTTTTTCTTTATAGGCTAAAAATTCTGGCGTGAAATTTGGAGTTTTCCCATTAATATCATAAAGATAAAGCGGAGCAATGTAGCACTGGCTTCCATTGTAATGTATATCTGTAATTTTGTCGCTAATAAAAGTAGTATCAAAAAATCCTACACAATCCTTAGAAAAACAAAGCCCTAAATTTCTACCACTTAAAAAATGTTCCATTAATAGCTTTCTATCATCGCCTCTTGGTATAATTTTGTTAATTTTATCTAAAGGGTAAAAAATAAATTGCGTATCAAAAGGGCGGTAAGCAATCTTTAAAAAATCTTTATCTTTTGCATTTTTAAAATTAATTCTTTGCTCTTCCACTCTCCAACTTTTAGCTGGATTGTATTTTTTGATAATATCAATCTCGCTTAATTTTTGCATATCTTCAACCATTTTTTTGATTTTAGAAAAGTTAAGCTGTATGAGCAAATTGTCATTTCTAGACTTCACTCCACTACTATATCCTGAAAACATAGCCCTATTATCCCCCAAAGCCCTATTAGACGCTAAAGCCCAAAAGTCTTCATATTCTACCCGGTCAAAGCTTTTAGGCACAAACCAAAAATAAGGCTTTTCGGGGCTTAATTCTTTCCATTTAATAGCATTTAAGCCATTTTGTGCGATAAGCTCCAAAAGGACAAATTTTTCCGCTCTTTTAAAAACCCCAGCCTCGCTTGTGGAGTAATAATATAGCTTTGCTCCCTCGCTTTTAGTCGTTTTATATTTCACAAAAAGGCTTATGCAAACGCCTATTTTGATGTCAAAGACATTTTCATCATTTTTAGCGTCCTTATCGCTGCCGTGTAAATTTAAGATGTAAATTTCATCAAAGCTTTTATATAAGCTTTCGCGCATTTTTCTATGTATGCGTCCGTCTAAAAAAGAATTATTTGTGATAAAACCCATTAAGCCTGTGCTACTACCCTGCTCTAGCAATTTCCACTGCGCAAAACGCACAAATTTAATATAATCATCATCTAAGGGCTGGATATTTGTCTCATTTAAGCCATCTTTATAAGCCTTTAAAAGCTTTAAGATTTCTTTGCCTTTATTTTTACTTTTAACATTGTAAGGGGGATTTCCTAGTATGACAAGCAAATTTTTATTATGCTTTATATTTTTTGCTTTTTCGTTTTCGTTTTTAAGCTCATTAAGAAAAAATTTTAAATCCTCTTGATTTTCGCTTAAATCCAAAGTGTTATTAAGATAAATTTGAAAATCTGCTTCATCGACATTGGCATAGCCCTTTTTCTTTAAAATCTGTCTAAGCTTAAGGCGCGCGACTATATAAGGCACGAAGGAAAGCTCAAAGCCGTAAATGTCCTTTAAAAATTTATTTTCAATGGCTTCATTTTGCGCGGCTTGTTTAAAGCTCACATTTTGAGAAAGACTATATTGCTGTTTTAAAATTTGCTCACACACAGAGGCTAAAAAGCTTCCCGTCCCACAAGCAAAGTCAAGCACCTTAACGCCATCTTCGCTAAAGCCCTTTTTGTCAAATTTAGCCCTTAAAAGCCCATCTAAACTTGAAACGATCATATCCACAACGCTTTTTGGCGTGTAAAAAACGCCCCCTTCTTTACGCTTTTGCGTGCCTTTTAGCCAATCATAAGCCTTAATAAAATCTTCATAAAGATAAATAGCGATTTGCTCTAATTCTAAATTCAAAAATTTCGCCATAGTGGGCTTGTCAAGCAAGGATATAACTTTTTGTATATTTTTAAGCACTTGCTTAATAGGCTCTGATAAGTAATACTCTCGCATAGTCAAATAGATAATTTCGCTTAAGGTTTTAAAATTTTTAGGTAAATAAGAGATAAAATTTTGCGTTTCATCTTCGCTAAATTTAAAATCGTCATTTTCTACAAAAGACACAAAAAGACCATAAACCACGCTTTGCGCTATCAAATCACAAAAGTCAAACTCGTCAAAATTCGTTTGTGCTAGTTGTGTGAATTCGTCATAAACTAGCTTAAAAGATTTGAAAAAATCTTGATTTTCTATATTTTGTTGCTTTTGCCACTCTTCGTAAGCGTTATGTAAAGCCGTGCTAAGATAAAAACTCTGCGTTGATAAAACCTTGACAAGCTCCGCCTTACTCTTAATATTTGCGTGATTTTCCCCATAAAAATCACTGATCAAATTTAAGAAAACTTGCTTTTGACTTTCACTAAAAAGCGTTAAATTTAAATCTTTATCAAAAAGCTCACAAACTTGAATCACCCTATCATAAGAAAGCAGGATAAATTGTCTATAATTTGTTAAAAGTATGTTAGGGCAAATTTGAGAATAGCGACTTAATTGCCCACTTTTAAGCTCTTTTTTTAAATCCACATTGATATTTTTACACTCGACAAAGCCAACAAGGGCGTTATAGCTTAATTTATCTTGAGAATTAATGCGTTTATAGACATCAAAATCAGCCCTTGCTACGCCTTGATTATCTTTGGTGGAGGATTCTTGTATGACTTCAACTTCTTTCTTAAGCTCAGTAGCGAGGGCTTTTAGCAAATTTTCAAGCGGAGTGCGAAAAGAATGCTCACTATACTCGCCTTTTTGATAAATTTTTTTGAGGTCTTTTTGGTATGTTTCTAACAATTCTTGCGTAGTATCTTTTTGTTTTTTCATATTTTTTCCTAAAAATTCTCTACCAAATCTTTAAAAACCAAACAAAGCTTTTCAAAATCCTCCACACTTACCCTTTCATTGACCGCGTGAATCGTGTCGTTTCTCACGCCAAATTCAGCCACTTTCACGCCAAATTCCGCAAAAAACCTAGCATCCGAGGTGCCTCCCTTAGTATTAAGCTCAGGCACAACGCCGCTTATTTTTTGCACGCTTTGATTAAGCTTTTGGACGATTTTAGAATTTGCGTCTGTTAAAAAAGGCTTGGAGCTTTGCGTAAGAACAAGCTCGTAGTTAAGTCCGTGGCAAAGCTTTTCTATATAATTTCTTACATCTTCTACACTCGTGTCGTTTGAATTTCTCACATTTAGCATTAATCTTAAATCATTTGGCGTTACATTACTCACACCAAGCCCTGATCTTATGTCGGTTAGGACGATTTTAGAGGGTGCAAATTCAGCACTTCCGGGGTCTAGGTCAAATCCTGCTAAAAATTTCAAAATAGGTGCAAATTCGTGGATGGGATTAATAGCTTTTTCAGGATAAGCGGCGTGCCCTTGCTTACCTCTAATTAAAAGTTTGCCATTAATTGAACCGCGTCTGCCTATTTTAATGCTATCGCCAAAGCTTTTCACACAAGTAGGCTCTGCAACTATGGCGTAATCGGGGAGCATATTTTTCTCCTCCATAAATTTTAAAAGCTCTAAAGTGCCGTATTTCGCCTCGCCTTCTTCATCGCTTGTAAGCAGTAAAGAAAGACGAGAGCCTTTAAAATTGGCATTTTTCACAGCACTCACAAAGGCAGCAACCCCACTTTTCATATCTTGTGCGCCTCTTGCATAAATGAAACCCTCTTTTTCCACAGGCTCAAAAGGCTCATTTTCCCAGCCCTCTCCACTAGGCACGACATCAATATGCCCTCCAAAGGCTAAATGCTCGCCATTATCGTTAAATTTCTTAGTTAAAAGTAGGTTTTTAACCCCCTCTTTTTCGATGAAAAAAGCCTCAAAGTCCTCAAGCTCTAAAGCGATGAAATTTAACGCTCCGTCATCATCTGGAGTGATGGATTTGAATTTCAAAAGCTCGATTAAAAATTCCTTAGCGTTCATTTTCTATCCCCAAAAAGTTTTATAAAGTAAATTTAGAGCAAAATATTCTATAATCAAAGCTGAAAATACATTGATATAGTATATCACTTTAGCCTTAAATAAATGGCTGAATTTCCCCACAAAAAACGGCAAAGCCAAAATCCAAATAAAAATGAAACTCACAAGCCCTAGCGTTAAGGCTATGGGATATTGATTACTCACACTAAGAGAGGCAAAAGAAAGCCAAAAGCCTATGACATAGGGATTTAAAAGATTTAAAAACAAGCCTTTTAAAAAGCTTTTTGCGTAAGATTTATCAATTTTACTTTTTTGAATTTCCAAATTTTTAGGCTTTTTTCTAAATGTCAAAAAGGCAATATAAGTAAAAAAGCAAAAACCAAAAATCGCTAAAATCTTTAAAAACCAAGTTTGATTTAAAAAATGTAAAAGTCCAAAATTTAACAAAGTTAAATAAAATACATCTCCCATTAAAGCCCCAAATCCTACAAAAAAGGCACTTCTAAAGGAAACGAGTGCATAAGAAAGCGTAAGCAAATTCACAGGTCCAAAAGGCACAGCCACACCAATGCCTAGCAAAATGCCGTCCATTAAACTCTTAAACACTTAAAAACTCCTCTACATCTAAAATTATCTTATCCACAGCACTTAAAATATCCTCTTTATACACCTTAGTAAAACAAGCCTCCAAGCCCTCATCACTCTCAAGCAAATTTAAAATGCTTTTTTCACACATCTTTGCATAATGCCCCACAGGTAAAACCGCCCCACTCGTGCCTATGGCTATAAATAAATGCGTTTGCTTTAAAAGCTCGTAAAGCCCTTGATACTCGGGCGCTTGCTCTTCAAACATCACGATATTATGTCTTATTTTTTCGCTTTGACAAGAAGGGCAAGTTTTATTTTGTATGCTTTCATAGCCTATGTTAAAAACTTTTTTACATTTTAAGCAACGAAGCTCTGGTAAAAAGCCGTGTAGGTGTATCACACCCTCGCAATTTGCGCGTTCAAGTAAATCATCGACATTTTGCGTTAGCATAAAGATATTATGAGGGAATTTAGCCTTAAGCTTTGCTAGAGCAAAATGTGCATAATTTGGCTTAACTCTAGCAAGACTTGCGCGGCGAAGGTCATAAAAATCTAAAACTTTTTTAGGATTTTTTCTAAAGGCGGAAGCGGAGCAAACCTCCATTACATCATACTCCTCCCAAAGTCCGTCATTGTCTCTAAAAGTCTTTAAGCCACTTGGTGCGCTAAGTCCCGCACCGCTTAATATCATTACATTTTTCATCGCAAAATTCCATTAAAAGAAAAATTTATTTAAAGCGTATTATAATAAATTATGAAAAAAATTAATAAATGCCTAGTTTTAATCCTAACGCCACTTTTTTTAAAAGCCTCAAATTTAAATGAGCTTATAGAGCTTAGTTTGCATAATGAAAGCTATCTTATTAAAGAGCTTCAAACGTTGCAAAGTGTAGCACAAAAAGATGCGGCTTTTAGGGCGTATCTGCCAAATTTAAGCCTTAGTTCTGGTTACATAGCAAATAACAAAGACCGCGCACTTACAGAGCCTAATGAAAGCCTTTTTTCAAGACTTAGCTTAAATTTCTTACTGTATGACGGAGGCAAGAGAGAAGCACATATCAAAAGCTTAAAATTACAAGAAATTCTAGCAAAGCTTGATAAAAAAGAGCAAAAAAACCTCCTTGCTTTAAATGCGGCTACGCTTTATTTTAACTACCTTAGCCTTAAAGAATTAATCAAAGCTGGAGAGCAAAAAAAGACCTTTTTAAAGCAAAGCTTAACAAGACTTGAAAGCTTTTATAATGCTGGACTTAGTGCTAAAGATGAATTAGAAAGCATTAGGGCGAAGTTTCACTTGGCTTCTTTAGAGCTTTCTCAAAGAATTTTAAAGCTAGAAAATATCAAAAAAGAGCTTTTCATCCTTACGGCAAGAACTTTCACTCCACAAGGAAAAGCAAGGCTAAAAGAGCCACAAAAAACGCAAAGTCAAAATGCTAAAGTTTTAAAGGCTAGAGAACAAATTGACTTAGCAAACGAGAGAGTAAAGGCTGCTAGAGCGGAGTTTTTTCCTAAATTTTTCGTGCAAAATCATTTGAGTTTTTATGATAATCATCACAATCCAAAACTCCCCGCCCCCTATCAAAACTTAGCCTCAGCAATGTTTAGCGAAAGCGGAACGGCAAATCAAATTATGCTAGGCTTGGAGTGGAAAATTTTTGATTTTGGCACGAGAAATAAAGAGCTTGAAAATAAGCGTTTGGCTTTGCAAATTCAAAGAGCAAATTATGAGTTGCTTAAAAGACAAAATGAAGAAGAATTAAGCTATTTAAAGAAAAATTTAGCCGTCTTAAAAGAGCAAATTGAGGCATTAAAATATAGTCTAAACGCAGCGAATTTGGCTTTTGAAAGTGTCAATAAAAAATATAGTGCTGGACTTTGCTCTTATGTAGAATATTTACAAGCCTTAGAGCTTAAATTTAAAGCAATGAGTGATTTAGAGCTTGCTAAAAATGAGTTTGAAATCACTAAGGCAAATTATTATTTTACCGCAGGATTTGACTTAAGTAAGGAAATACAATGAAACAAATTTGGCTTCTTTTTTTATTTAGCCTTTCTTTTGTGAGGGCGGAGGAGCTTTATGCGAGTTTTAATGTCGAGGCTAAAATGCAAAGTCGATTAGTCCTTGAAAGTGTGGGTGTAGTAGAGCAAATTTTTGTCGAGGTTTCGCAAAATGTCAAAAAAGGCGATTTAATCCTAAGTCTTGATAGCAAAAGCGAAAAAATAGCCCTTCAAAATGCTAAAAACGACCACGCTCTAGCCCTAGTAGAATTTCAAAATGCGCAAAGCAAAATGCAAAAATTTAAAGCCGTGCGTGAGGTGATTGACAAACAGAGCTTTGAGGATATACAAAGTGCTTTTAATGGTGCTAGATTAAGACTTGAAAAAGCAAAATTAAACATTGCTTATTATGAAAATGTCCTTGAGAAAAAAAGGCTAGTCGCCCCTTATGATGGGATAATTGCAAATAAATTCATACAAGTTGGCGAGGGCGTGGGGGGCGTGGGGCGTGTTTTGATTGAAATTTTTTCTTATCCTGATGTAAAGCTTATTTTAAGCTTTGATGAGAAATTTAAAGATAGGGTCAAGCTTGGACAAAAATTCCTCTATAAAATTGACACAGAACAAAAGCAAAGAGAAGGCAAAATAGCCCTTATCTACCCTAGCATAGAGCCTAAGACAAGAAAAATTTACGCCGAAGTTTATGCTAAGGATTTAAAGCCCGGACTCTTTGGCGAGGGTCAAATCATCATAGAGGATTAAATGTATAAACTAGCCATTAACCGACCTATAAGCATTTTAATGCTCTTTTTAGCCTTAGTGATTTTTGGCTTGCTTTCCGCCTTTAATATGAATGTCAATTTATTTCCAAATGTGAGTATCCCTCTTGTGAAAATCACCACAAAAATAAGCGGGGATTTAAATTTCGTAGAGTCTAAAATCACAAAAGAAATCGAAAACGCCATTAGTGAGATAGATGGGGTAAAGACGATTAACTCGGTAGCTTATGATAATTTTAGCGTTACTATGGTCGAGTTTAAATTAAGCAAGGATTTAGAAGTCGCCGCTAATGATGTAAGGGATAAAATCGGCACCCTTTCTCTTAGCGTAAAGCCTGAAATAGAAAAGGTGTCTTCTGACTCTGGCACTTCTATTTCACTTTTTTTAAAAAGTAAAGATGAGCTTTATTTAATGCAAAGCATTAAGGATAAAATCAAGCCCTTTTTGCAAAGAATAGACGGGGTCGGTAAAATAGAAACCATAGGCTACAAAGAGCCTCAAATTCGCATAGAATTAAACCCAAATGAGCTAAGAAAATACCACTTAAATGCCTTAGAAGTAGCCACTCTCATACAAAATCAAAATTTTAAACAAGCACTAGGACAGCTTGAAAACGACAAGCAAAATTACATTTTAAAGGGTTATTTTGAAGCAAGTTCTTTAGAAGAGCTTAAGGAGCTAAGGATAATGCCCGGCGTTTTCTTAAAGGACATAGCGACGCTTTCTTATCTTTACGAAGATGCTAAACAAGTGGCTTTTTATGGGGGAAATGGGGTGCTTTTAGAGCTAGGAAAGATAGCAAATTTTAATACCTTAGAAATGATTGCTAATATTAAAAAAGCCCTTCCTATCTTACAAAATAACTTTGAAAATATCGAATTTAGCATTGTTTATGATAAGAGTTTAAATATCCACAAACACCTTTCTAGCGTTGTTTTTGATATGATTTTAGGTGTATTTTTGACCATAATCATCGTTTTTTTATTTTTACGCAATTTAAGCGCGACTTTAATCGCTTGTATCGCTATCCCAAGTTCGATTATTTCAACCTTTTTCATTATAGACTTGCTAGGCTATGACTTAAACCGCCTCACCTTTATCGCTCTTACTTTAAGTATAGGAATTTTCATCGATGATGCCATAGTTGTGATAGAAAATATCGCTAAAAAATTAAAAGAATATCCCGCCTTAGAGGCGGCTTATCTTGGCATTAGCGAAATAGGCTTTTCGGTGCTTAGCATTAGCGTTGTTTTGCTATGCGTTTTTGTGCCTATTTCTTATATGGATACGATTCCGGGCTTGTTTTTTAATACGCTTGGCATTAGCGTAGCTTCTGGGATAGTGATTAGCTTTTTTGTGTCCATTTTGCTAATACCCTCACTCAGTGCTAGATTTTTAAACCCTAAACAAAGTGCTTTTTACCAAAAAAGCGAAGTGTTTTTCACAAAAATGGAGCTTTTTTATGAAAATTTACTCTATAAAATTTTAAAAAATAAAGGCAAATTCATACTCATAAGCTTCGCTTTTATCATCATTAGCTTTGCTTTGGCTTTAAAAATAGGACTTGACTTTTTACCTATGGAAGATGATAGTGAAATTCAAATTTTAGCTCAAAGCAAAAAAGACTTAAGCCTAGAGGCGATGAAGGAAAAAAGCCTTCAGCTTCTTAGTGAAATTCAAAAAGATGAAAATGTCGCTTACGCCTTTTTGCTTGTAGGCTATGAGGACGCAAAGGACGCCACTAAGGCTAAAATTTATGTCAAATTAAAGCCACTTGGAGAAAGAAAGCTTAGGCAAAGTGAGCTTGTGAGCCTTTACCGCGATAAATTTAAAGATGAAAGTTTAAATATCAAAATTTTGGAACTACCTAAAATTGACGGCGCTGGCATTGATGATCCTGTGCAGTTTTTGATTTTAGGAGAAGATTTAAAAAGCCTTGAAATGGCGACCTTAAGGGCAAAAGAAGTATTGCAAAAAGAAAAGAGAATTGTGGATATTAATGACAATGCCAACCTTAAAAAAGCCGAAGTGAGCCTTAGAATCAATAAAGAAAAAGCCAAACTTTTGGATGTCGATCCTAAATATATAGCGGGGGTTTTGAGCTATTCTTTTGGGGAACTTGTGGTAGGAAGTATGGATAGGGGAAATTTCAAAGATGACATTATTTTAAGCTTTAATGAGGCTTTTAAAAAGGACATTAAAGCCCTAGAAAAAATTAGTATTAAAAATAATCAAGGCGAAAATTTAGAGCTTTTAAGTGTGGTGGATTTTGTCTATAATGAAGACTTAAAAAACATTTATCATTATAATAAAAATCGCAGTGTCAAAATCACTGCTGGGACTAATGATATTTCTTTAGGTGCGGTTAAGAGCCTACTTTTGGAGCATATGGACGCAATTTTAGGACAGGATAAAAGTCTAAGTTACGCTTTTTCAGGCTTTATTAATCTACTAAATGAAACAATTCAGGGTTTTGCTTTTGCGATATTTTTGGGAATGATACTGATTTATCTTGTTTTAGCCGCACTTTATGAAAGTCTTATTTTACCGCTTATCATTATGATAACGATGCCTCTAGCCTTTGGTGGGGCTTGTGTGGGGCTGTTTATCACGGGGCATAATTTTTCTTTATTTGTGCTTATTGCCATTATTTTGCTTTTTGGTATGGTGGGGAAAAATGCCATTTTGCTTGTTGATGTGGCAAATAAACAAACTCATCAAGGATTAAATGTCGATGAAGCCTTGATAAAAGCTGGCAAAATGAGACTTCGTGCCATTTTAATGACAAGTTTTGCAATGATTTTTGCGATGTTACCACTCGCACTTTCAAGGGGCAGTGGTTACGAAGCAAACGCACCTATGGCAATAACCATTATTTTCGGGCTTGTTAGCTCCACACTTTTAACCCTACTTGTCGTGCCAGCCTTGTTTGAATTTTGTTATAAACTTGATACTAAATTAAGAAAAATTTATGAAAGAAAGAAAATATAAATATAGATTTTGGTAAAAGCTTACCAAAATCACAGCCTAATAAAACTACTCCACAACGATAGAATCTTTTAATTCTTCAAAAGTTTTTTCGCCTATACCCTTAACCTTTTTAAGCTCTTCTATACTTGTGAAATTTTGTTCTTTTCTATAATCTAAAATCGCTCTCGCCTTGGTCTCTCCTATGCCTTTTAAGCTTTTTAATTCTTCAAGCGTAGCAGTATTTAAATTCACAGCCGCAAACAAAAAACTCGCTAAAGCAAACATTAAGAAAAATATTTTTTTCATCTTTTCTCCTTTTAATAAAATTTCTTAATCTTACTTAAAAAATTTTAATTAAGAGTTAATTATTCCTTAAGCCTAATTCTCCTTAAGTGGCTTGATATGCTCGAAAAATACAAGCTTTGCACTATGTTCTTTTAAGTCCTTAAAGCTCTCACACTCAAGGCAAAGCATAGAAGAGGTAGGAAAAGAGTGCAAACAAAGAGGGCTTAAAAGCTCACAAAGCTTTAAAAGGGCAGGATTATGCCCTACTAAAAGCACATTGTCTATACTTTCGTCTAAATTCTTTAAAAAAGCAAAAAGCTGCCTTTCATCTGCTTCATAAAATGCAGCGATTAGGTCAATTTCTTTTTTATCATAAGCATAATTTTTTGCTATTATTTTTGCAGTTTTTTTAGTCCTAAAAGCAGGAGAAGCATAAATTCTATCCCACTTAATCTCATATTTTTGCAGTCTTTGCAAGAGGATTTTTAACTCATCTTTTCCCTTTTTTGTAAGCTTTCTGCTAAAATCATCTATTTTGATTTCTTTTTCTGCTTTTGCGTGTCTTAAAATATAAATTTTTTTCATCTTTTTCTCCTTAAAAATGCCAAAATATAACCACTCATAAAACCAAAAATATGCCCATACCAAGCCACATTAATCCCCATAAACAAAGGTAAAAAGCTCATCAATAAAATAGCCACCACAAGCCCTTTTGTGCTAGTTTTATCCAAAAAAGCATAAAAGCCCATCAAAACGCAAATCGCTCCACTAGCACCCACTAAAAAAATTTTTTGCCCCCAAAATTCAAAAGCAAAAAGTAGATAAAAAGCACTCAAAAGCGAGGTTATAAGCCCCCCGACAAAATAAAGCAAAGCAAATTTCACACTTCCCATATAGCTTTCTAAAATCCTACCAAAGCTAAAAAGCACTATCATATTAAGCACAAGATGAGTGAAATTTCCGTGTAAAAACATAGAGCTTAAAAGCTGCCATAAAAAATTTTCCTCAAAAAATAAAAGATTAAGAGAAAAATACAGATCAACAAGATCCGTATCAAAAAACCAAGTTTGCAAGATAAAAATAAGCCCGTTTAAGATGATTAAAGCCCAAGTTATCACCCTATAACTCCTTTAAAATATATTATTTTCTCAAATTTCACATAAAATTCACTCAAAAGCACTATAATTTTCCTTAAATTCTAAGGAAAATTAATGAAAATTATAATTCTTATTTTAACACTTTTTTTAAATTTAAAAGCTGATATCATACTCTCCCCTCAAAATTTACCAAATACCATAAAAGACTTTTTACAAAAAAATTTCAAAGCCCAAGTTAGCTTAGCACAAAGAGATGATAATGCTTATGAGATAGCATTAAATGACGGCACGGAGCTTGAATTTGATGTAAGTGGCGAGTGGAAAGAAATTGAAGCAAGAGGCACGGCGATAAGTTATGAAGTGTTACCGCCTCACATCGCTAGCATTTTAAAAAATGAATTTAAAGAAAATGCAATTAAAGAAATTGAACGCAAAATTAATTATTATAAAATCAAATTTTACAATAATTTCGAAATCATCATAGACTTTAACGGCACGATTTTAAGGCGTGAATATGATGATTAAAGCATTTTTAAAGATCTTATCCAGTCCTCACCCTTCTCACTTAACTTTTTGCCTCTAAAAGCTATTTTACCAAAGGCTATGATTAAAGCGTGATAAATTTGATAAAGCTCGTAAAGCTCATATTTTCTTCCTAAAATTTGACATAAATTCCGTCTCTCTTGCTCGATACCATTTTGAAAAAATTCTCTTAAATCCTCGTAATCTTCTAACTCGTAGCCCAAATGCAAAGCCAAGCGGTAAGTATAATTATCCACCACTAAAATTTCTCGTTTGCAAAGATAATTTAAAATCCCATCCACACTCTCATACCCAAGCCCCTTAATGCCTAAAAGCCATTCTCTACTCACATTTTCTTTAAAGCTTTTCATACTATCAAATTCCTGCAAAATAGCCTCCGCCAAGCCCTTTAATCTCTTAGCCTTAGTATTGTAAAAACCACTTGGCTTTATAAGTTCTGCTAAGGCTTTGCTATCTAAATTTACCACTTGATTTAAAGTTGAAATTTGGGCTTTTTTGCAGTTTTCTAGGGCTTTTAGAACATTATTCCAATTTGTATTTTGCGTCAAAATTACTGAAATCAAAAGCTCAAATTCACTCAAGCCCCTGCCCTCAAGCCAGTCAAAATCCTGCCATTTTAAATCAAAACTTAAAAGTTTTTTAAAAATTTCCGCCGAATTCATCATTAAGACTTTCTTAAATATACCAAAATAGCCTCTAAAATATCATCTTCATCTTTGCTTTTAGCCTTGATGATTTCTTTTTCATCATTTATTTTAATAAGCTGGATATTTTGCATATAATTGCTAATTGCCTTAAATTTCCCACTGGCTAGAATTTTAATGCGAATGAGTGCTAAAAATTGCTTCGTATAAACATCAAGTTTGCCAAATCTATCCTCAATCTCCGCTTCAATCTCATAAAGCCTAGAGCTATCCTCGCACTTGCTAAGGCGGCGATAAAGTTCTAGCCTTAAGCTATCTTCGTTAATAAGCTCAGGATTTAAAAAGGCGTTGATATTAAGCTTTAATTCAAGCTTATTTTCACTCACGCTTTCATTTTTACTTAAGGCATTTAACTCATCTTCAAGCATTTTAAGATAAAGGCTATAACCAATTTGCTCTATATGTCCGCTTTGGTCAAGCCCTAGCAAATTCCCACCCCCTCTTATCTCAAGGTCGTGATAAGCCAGTAAAGAACCCGCCCCAAGAAAAGAATTACTCTCCAAAGAAACAAGCCTTTTTAACGCCGCCTCGCTCAAATTTGCCTTATCCTCCACTAAAAAATAACAATAACCCTGCTTATTACTTCTGCCGACTCTTCCTCTAAGCTGATGTAAATCAGCCATTCCAAAACGCTCACTTTTTTCAATGATGATAGTATTGACATTGGGCAGGTCTATTCCGCTTTCCACAATCGAAGTGCATAAAAGTAAATCATAAGCCTTATTTTCAAATTTAAGCATCTCTTCTTCTGTGGTTTTAGCGTCTATTTTAGAATGTAAAATGAGAATTCTTAAGTCTTTAAAAAGGCTTTTTAGGTGTTTTTCACACTGCTTAATGCTTGCAATATGATTATGAATATAAAAAATTTGCCCACCCCTTCTAAGCTCTCTTAAAATAGCCTCTTTAAGAAGTGCGTCCTCGCTTTCTCTTACAAAACTTCTTACATCAAGTCTATCTTCTGGAGGGGTTTGTAAAATGCTATAAGATTTAATGGAGCTTAAAGCTTGATTTAAGCTTCTTGGTATAGGCGTAGCAGACATTGAAAGAAGATGGGAATTTTGCGAAAATTCCTTAAGTTTTTCTTTTTGCTTAACGCCGAATTTATGCTCCTCATCGATAATCACTAAAGCGACATTTTCACACTCAACGCTTAAAAGCGTGTGTGTGCCGACAACTACGCAAGGCGTATTTTTTTTAAGCTCTTCAAGCAAATATTTTTTTTCCTTAGCACTAGTAAAGCGATCAAGCTTAAAAACTTTAAGGTCAAATTCCTCAAAACGCTTTTTAAGACTTTGATAATGCTGGTGCGATAAAAGCGTGGTTGGCACGAAAAAAAAGACACTAAAGCCACTTTTTAACACAGAAAAAATGGCATTCATCGCCACTTCTGTTTTACCAAAACCCACATCTCCGCTTAAAAGCCTATCCATAACCCTAGAGCTTTTAAAATCCTCCAAAATATCCTCACAAGCCTTAACTTGATCTTCCGTGTAAGAAAACCCCGCCCTTTGGACGAAATTTGCTTGTGCTTCTAGGTTAATCATTATTTTTTTGGGCTTAATGAGCGCCCTTTTTGCCGCCATAGCAATGATTTGCGAAGCAAGGGCTAAAAGCTTGGTTTTAAGCCTTTCTTTTAGCTTAATAAAGGTGCTTTTTCCAAGTTTATCAAGCAAGGGTATGGCACCCCCAACGCCCAAATATTTATCAATCATATAAAGATTTTCCACAGGTAAGAGTAATTTATCATTATTTTGATATGAAAGTGCGACAAATTCCTTTTTAGCACCCGAAATATTTAGCAATTCAAGCCCTAAAAATTTCCCCACCCCATAATCCTCATGCACGATAAAATCACCAACCTTAAGCTCATCTAAAATCAAATTTGCCTTACGTTTTTGCCTTTTTTTATCTTTTTTATTTAAAGAAAGTATAATCTCATCACTACTAATAACATTAAGCCTTAAAGTGCTTTGTTTAAAAATAATATTTGACATATCAAGCTCAAGCTGCTTAAAAAGGGCTTCATTTTGTGCTAAAATGGTAATTTTTTTATTTTGATGTAAGGCGAAAAAATCTTGATTATAAATACTTTGCAAGTCCCTATAAACACTAGCTTCTGGTAAAATTCTTGCATTAATAAAATCAACATTTTCAAAGCTTGCGTCAAATTTTTTAATACTTTTAAAATCAAGCTTTAAATAATCCTCAAAATCATTCACACACCAAAAGCCTAAAGAATTAATATCCTTAATCAAAGCCTCACTATCAAAGCTTTCTAGCTTTTCTTCAAATTCCTCATAAGCACTTTTAGAAAAATGGCTCAAAAATGGGCAAATTTCAAGCTTGTCAAGCTCACTTGGGATAGATTTTTGCGTGGCTAAATCAAAATATCTAATGCTTTCAATCTCTTCACCAAAAAACAAAATTCGCACAGGATTTTCTTCATTAATACAAAAAATATCAAGCACCTCTCCCCTTAAAGAAAGCTCTCCCTTATCTTGCACCATATCGACAAATTCATAACCCAAACGCAAAAATTCATCTTTTAAAAGCTCCACATTAAAAGGCTTGGTTTTATCCAATATAAAGCCTTGCAAATGCCTTTTTGATGGAAGTTTTTTAAGAACACTTGCTAGAGGGGAGATGAGAATTTTTTGAGCGTTTTCTTTATGATAGGCGTTTAAAACCTTACAAAGCTCAAAAAGCTCTTTAGAAAAAGCGCGTAAGTCATCGCCAAATTCCGCCCTAAAATCTGGCAAAACGAAAGTTTTTATCTCAAAAAATGCACTCACCTGAGAAAGAGCATCCGCCTCTTTCTCATTTTCACAGAGCAACAACTCGCAAAAATTGCCTTTTTTGAGATATTCAAAAAAAGACGCTTGCATTAATCAATGGTATTTTCTATCATTCTTACAGGCTCATCTTCCTTAATCTTAGAGCTACCATTAAAACGCCCTCCGCTTTCTATGGAAATTTCTTTAATGACTATATTTCCACTCACATAACCGCCCGCTAAGATTTCAAGGCTATTTGCCTCAAGCTCACCCTCAAAAACGCCATTAACGACTATTTTATCAGATTTTAATTCGCCTTTTAAATTTCCATTTTTACCGATGACAACTATGCTTTCTGAATGGATAATGCCATTTAACTCCCCATCAACATGAAGCATAGAAGCGAAATAAAACTTACCCTCAATCTTAGCACCAGATGAAATTACTGTTGTTTCCGAGCTTGGATTTGCTGGGCTGACACTGCCTTTATTAAAGATTGCCATGGAACTCTCCTTTCTTGATTAAAAAATTCGTTCATATTTTTTCTTTTGAGATTAAGAAAATATAAAGGTTCTAAAGTTTTATTGATAAAACGCACTTCATAGTGTAAATGCGGACCAGTCGAAAGCCCCGTATTACCAGTATAACCTATCAAATCCCCCTTATTTACAAAATCTCCTGCCTTAACCACATCTTTACGCATCATATGGGCATATACGCTCTTAAAGCCAAAATTATGAAGTAAAATGACATTATAACCATAGCCATTATTACTATATCCTGAAAACTCAACCACCCCACTAGCGGGAGCATAAATAGGCGTGCCAATGCTTGCAGCTAGATCAATGCCTGGATGAAATTCCTTGCGTTTTAAAATAGGATGCTCTCTCCAGCCAAATTTACCAGTAACGCCCTTATTAGTAATAGGCCAGCCATTTGGAATTTGATTTAAAATACCTTGTTGCTGGTCATTTGTAAGATTAAGATTTTCAAGTCTTGCACTAATAGTAAGATTATTTTCATTTTCAAGCCCTAAAGCCTCTTCAAAAGAAGCGATTTTATCCTCTATAACGGCATATTGTGCAGCTTTTTCATCGAGGCTTTGTTGCATTGTCTTATTAAGCGTTTCAAGTTCCTTGCTTTTCTTAAGCAATTCTTCTCTTTTGGCATCTAACGCATCGACTTTACTATCTAAATATTTAATATAAAAACCGCTAGAGATTAAAAATAAAAACACAAAAGCGATGATATATAAGACAATTTTTTTAATAATTTGATTAAGATAAAAATGTCTTGAACCATTAATATCCGAAATGGTAATGGTAAATTTATTTTTAAGCACCATATTCCTTTAAAAATTTTTCCACTAAGATAAAAGAGCCAAAAACAAGAGTTTTTTTATCTTTATCAAGCTCTTTAAATTCTTCACATTTTATATTAAGCTTTTCGCAAAGGTCAAAAATTTGCTCATTTGCCAAAGCTCTAGCTTCATTTTCACATTTAAAAACCATAATTTTAGCACTGATAGGCTTTAATATTTTTAAAATTTCAAAAATTTTTTTATCTAAAAAGCTATTATAAACAATTTCCAATTTTTCGCCTTTAAAATATTCACACAAAGCTCTAGCTGCTAAGACATTATGCCCCACATCGATATAGAGCTTTTCGCTGATTTTTTCGCAACGCCCTCTTAAATTTAATTTGCCCAAATTTTTTAAAGCTTTGATTGTTTGCGATTTTGAAAGTAAAATTTCACAAGCTCTTAAGGCAAGTTTAAGATTATTCTCTAAAAAAAGAGGCAATTTAAACTTATTTTTATAAAGCTCTAAATTTTCCAGCAAATCAGGACTTAAATCTCTCAAAACACACAATTTAGCTCCTTTTAAAAGGGCGATTTTTTGAGCCATTTTGAGAACACTTTCATTTTGATTTGTGCTAATTAAGGCTTTTTTTGCCATAACTTTCAATTTTGTTCTTGCAATTTGCTCCAAACGATTTCCTAAAAACTGCTCGTGGTCATAATCAATTTGCGTAAAAATACTTAAACGCTTCTTAAAAACAGAAGTTGCATCATACTCTCCACCAAGTCCCGCTTCAAAAATGATAAAATCGCATTTTTCAAAAAGCAAAGCGGCTAAAAAAGTGGCGTATTCGAAATAACTTAATTTTTCCAAATCCTCTTGCAAAATAAGACTTAATTTTTGATGCGTTTTTTCGAGTAAATCCTCATCAACCAAACCGCCATTAAGATAAAATCTTTCTTTAAATTCGAAAATATGCGGACTACTATAATGCCCCACATTATAGCCCAAAGCCTCTAAAAGTTGGGCTAAAAAACGCCCCGTGCTACCCTTGCCATTAGTGCCGACAATGTGAATAATGGGTGGCATTTTAAAATATTTTTGATATTTTTCCAAAATTCTAAAAGCGACAAAGGGGTCTATTTTACTATAAAATTCACCCTTTTTTGCTAGAAATTCACTCAAGCTCATCGTTCATTTGCTTTGACAATTCTTCCAAAATACACGCTTCAGGCTTACTTGCTTTATCCATAAAAGAAACGCTAATTTTAGGGCGTATTACATCTTGCTTATAAATAAATCTAAAATTTTCAATAGTTTTTAAATTTTGCTCCACCAAATTTGCAATTTCCGCTTTATCTCTTCCGGGAGCTATGATGAGATAACTTTTTTCATCCATCATCCATAATTCATCAAAGTCCCCACAACTTTCTTTTAAAATTTTCTTAAACCTGACAAAAATCTCATTTAAATTCCCCATTCCATACTTTTCCATTATGAAGCGGTAATTGCTAATTCTAAAAAGTGCTAAAGAGTAATTGACCTTGTATTTTATAAAATTTTCATCAAGCTTTTCAAGTTCTTTTACTACACTCCAGCTTTCTCTCTCTTCTAAATTTTGTGCGAATTGAATTTGTGAATTAAGGCTTGAAATTTTTTCATTTAACTCACTAAATTTAGCTTTTAAATCTTCAAAGCTAAGTTTTACCTCGCCTTTTTCATCAGGGTGAAGTCCATCGACAAAATCTAAATTTTGCTTATTTTGCTTGCTTAAAAGAAGATAAAGCTCATTAATTTTTTTAAGATTTTCATCGAAAAAATTAAGATTTTTTTGTACATACATATTATCAACAACAATGCGTCTATTCACAAATTCTGCGAGTTCATTTTTAAAATTTGTCTCGTTTAAAATGCTAGGATTTGAGCCTAAATTTGCACTAAAACCTTGAATTTTTAAATCCTCAACCAAACTAGGACTAAGACACATTGCAATAAGTTCGGCAAAACGCTCGAAGGTTCTTTGATTTAGCTTTTCAACAAGCTTTTTAATGATTAGCTCATAATCATCATAACGACTAATATTTAAAGAGCGAAGCTCTTTATCCACGCTTTCATTTTCATAAATGCGCTCCAATTCTTTCCATTTTTTATCAAGCAAATAAATACTTTCGCTATCCATTGTTTTAGAAATTCTTATGGAAGTGATTTTTGCTAAATCCTTAATTTTCCTATCTCTACTCACCTGCAAAGCTTTACAGATAGTGCTTAAAAGCTCAAAAAATTCGCTAAATTGCTTACCACTTTGACGATTTAATACAGAAATCAAAAAGCTAATAAACTCCTCCAAAGTGCGAATGGGCTTTTTCATAAACTCACTTTGAAAATGCGGCAAAAGCAAGGCTTGATATTTTTCTATCTTTGCCTTACTTGCACTTTTAAAGCCTCTTTTTTGAGAAAGCTCTTCGAAAATTTCGCTATAATTTTCAGGGGTTGGCTTAAGACCCCTTTCTTTGAGAGCTATAAGCGTCTCTTTGGCTAATTCATTGATATTTATCATTATTTTTAGCACCCCTAATTGCGATTACAGAAATAAATTCATCGAAAGCCTCTTTTGAAGCTTCCCTTATAGCCATTTGCCTTGCAGTATCACTTATGATGCTATTGGGCGAAATATCAAAATTATAACTTCCGCTTGTATTAAAATTTTCTTCACCGCCATCTTTAAAAAGCACATAAAAATTTAAATTAAGTCTAGCTTTATATTTAATCACATAACCATTTTTATCATAAATGAGTGGGATAAATTCTAAATTATTCATTTCCACATTAATAATGTCATCAGCCTCGTGCTTAAGGGCTAATTTTCTACCAAGTTTAGAGATAACCATTTCCTTTAGGGTATCAGCGACAAAAATGCTATTTTTAGGATCATAAGGACTAAGCTCAACATTAACATAAACTTTTTCATCAAATATATTATTCGCAAGTTTTGAAGTCGGCACATATCCACAAGCAGCTATAAAAAGGGTGATAAATGCAATTAAAATTTTCATTTGACCACCAAATTGACAAGAGAATTTGGCACATAAATTTCTTTAATCACACTTTTTCCCTCAAGCCATTTTGCGACCTTTTCTTTAGCTAGTTGAATAATCTCATCTTGTTTTAAAGAAGCACTAACTTCGATTTCAGCGCGTTTTTTACCATTAACGCTTACACCTAAATTCAAGCTATCTTTCACAAAAACTTCAGATTTTAATTCTAACTTTTTGAAATTTTCAAAATGAAATAATTTTTCGCTTAATTCAAAGCAAATATGAGGGATAATAGGCTCTAAAATGTTTAAGATAATAAAAAAAGCCTCCCTTTCTAAAGCTTGATTTTTACAAGCTCCAATAGCATTTAAAGCCTCCATACAAGCAGCGATTAAGGTATTAAAAGCAAAACTTTTAGTATAAACTTCTTGCGATTTTTTCAAAGCTTCATAAACTTTTAATCTTGCATATTTTTCTTCCTTATTTAAAGCCACTTGTGAAATTTCTTCTAATGCTCCACTTTCAAGCTTTAAAGCCCTATCATAAAGACGCACTATAAAACGATACGCACCCTCTAAAGCATCATCATTCCACTCAAGCTCTTTTACAGGCGGTGCGGCAAAAAGTATGAAAAGTCTAGCCGTATCTGCACCATATTTTTTAATAATATCATCGGGATTAACGACATTACCTCTTGACTTACTCATCTTCATTCCGTTTTTTAAAACCATGCCCTGAGTCAAAAGCCTAGTAAAAGGCTCATCGCCCTCCAAATAGCCAAGATCTCTTAAAGCCTTTTGAAAAAATCTCGCGTAAAGTAAATGCAAAATAGCGTGCTCAATCCCACCAATGTATTCATCAACACCTAGCCAATATTTTGCACTTTCTTTATCAATGCCAACTTCCTGCCAAGTCCTCTCATCACTCGCAAAACGCGCATAATACCAAGAGCTTTCAAAAAAAGTATCCAAAGTATCACTTTCTTTTTGTGCCTTTCCTCCACACTTAGGACACACACAATCTTTCCAAGTAGGATGCTTATCTAAAGGATTACCCTCACCTGTAATTTCTACATCATCAGGTAATAAAATAGGTAAATTTTCTAATTTTTGCGGCACTATGCCACACTTTTCACACCTTATCATAGGCACAGGCGCACCCCAATATCTCTGTCTTGAAACGCCCCAATCGCGAATTTTATAGTTAATAACTCTTTTCCCTAACTTTTCTTTTTCAAAAAATTCTATGATTTTATCTCTAGCTTCATTACAATCTAAGCCACTAAATTCCGCACTTTCTAAAAGTTTTCCCTCTTTTTGAGCATGAGGTAAAGTCATTGCCTCAATGACCTGTTTGATAGCTAAATCATACTTTTTAGCAAAGTCAAAATCTCTTTCATCATGTGCTGGCACAGCCATTACAGCTCCACTTCCATAATCCGCTAAAACAAAATTTGCCACCCATACAGGAATTTTTTCTTTCGTTAAAGGATGCAAAGCATAAATTCCTAAAAAGCACCCCTCTTTTTCAGCACTTTGCCTTTCTTTTGGGCTTTGATTTTGCATTTTTTGAATTTGACTAATCGTTTTTTCATCTAAAAGCCTTTTGCGAAGTAAATTTTGCACGATTTTATGCTCTGGCGCTAAAGCCACATAAGAAACACCATAAATAGTATCAGCCCTTGTGGTAAAGACCTCAAAACTAGCTTCATCAACCTTTTTAAAACTTTCTTCATCGAGCCAAAAAGCAAATTCCAAGCCCTCACTTCGCCCTATCCAATTTTCTTGCATTGTTAAAACTTGCGTAGGCCATTTTCCTTTTAAGTTTTCAAGCTCTTTTAAAAGCTCCTCCGCATAAGCAGTGATTTTAACATAATAGCCGGGCATTACCTTTTGCACAACTTCATGCCCACAACGCCAGCATTTACCATCTTCAACCTGCTCATTTGCTAAAACGGTTTGGTCATTTTCACACCAATTAACCCTAGCTTCTTTAGTATAAATCAAGCCTTTTTCATACATCTTAATGAAAAATTCTTGCTCAAATTTCGTATAAATAGGATCAGAAGTAGCCAAAATTCTCTTTTTAGAAAAAGAAAATCCCAAAGAAAAAAGCTCTTTTTTCATATAGGCTATATTTTCATAAGTCCAAGTTTTAGGGTGAATTTTGTGCTTAATCGCAGCATTTTCAGCAGGCATACCAAAGCTATCAAAGCCTATAGGATGCAAGACATTAAAGCCCATTTTCCTATAATACCTAGCTAAAGCATCTCCTATGGCATAATTTCTCACATGCCCCATATGAATACGCCCACTTGGATAAGGAAACATAGAAAGTATATATTTTTTAGGCAGAGTAAAATCATCCTTTGGCTCAAAAGCTTCACTTTCTTGCCAAATTTTTTGCCATTTTTGCTCTATCACACTTGCTTCATAAGCCATTTTTTCTCCTTAAATCGTCCCTTTTTCATACATAGCACGGTTTTTTTCTTTTTCCTGCTTTCTTTTAAGTTTTTCTAATTCTTTCATTTTAAAATGCTCTACGCTAAATTTAAACCACATCAAAGTAGGACTTGCCACAAAAACAGAGCTAAAAGTCCCAGCCACTAAGCCCACAAGCAAGGCTAAAGAAAAGCCCTCTATCATCGACCCACCAAAGAAATATAAAATCACAACCGTAGCTATGGTAAGTCCAGAAGTTAAAATGGTGCGTGAAAGCGTAGCCGAAACACTTTCATTAATAATAGGCGCAAGCTCATTTTTCTTACTTGTTTTAATGCCATCTCTAATGCGGTCAAAAATGATAATAGTATCATTAAGCGAGTAACCAAGCACAGTTAAAATCGCAGCAAGCGTGTCTAAATTCACATCGATTTTAAATAAACAAATCGCCCCAAGCGTAATTACAACATCGTGTATCTCGCTAATAATCGCCGCAATGGCAAAACGCCACTCAAAACGAAAAGCGATATAAATAAGTATCGCAATAAGAGAAATGGCAATCGCCATTAAGCCCTTATTTCTAAGCTCATCGCCCACCTTAGGACCCACCACATCAACGCGTCTTAATTCAAATTTTCCCGTATTTTTTAATAAAGAAGAGATATAAGCACCCATATCATCGCCTAAGTTTTCATTACTTCCTAAAAATCTTATAGTAATTTCTTCCGCACTACCAAATTCCGTAACGCTTAGATTTTGAAACTGATTGCTTTGACTTAAAATTTCTCTAATTTGAGGGATAGGAGCGGCATTTTCATAACGAAGCTGCACCAAAGTCCCTCCACTAAAATCAATGCCAAATTGCAAACCCCTTTCAAAAAGCAAATAAATTGAACCAAAAAATAAAATAAAAGAAAGAGAAATCGCCGCAAAACGCATTTTCATAAAATCATAAATCTTTTTTTCACTAAAAAATTGCATTAAATTTTCCTTTTGTAGCCAAACCAAAATCTTGTATTATTGCTTTTTTCAATTTTATGCATAAAATAATCAAACATTCCGTGCGTTCCCCAAATCGCCGTTATCATACTCACAACAATACCTATACCAAGCGTTACAGCAAAGCCCTTCACCGCACCTGTGCCATAAGCATAAAGTGCAATAGAAGTTACTAAAGAAGTGATATTCGCATCAATAATCGCACTCATAGCATTTTTATAACCTTGCTCTACACTAGCACGGATTTTTACCCCATCGCGTAAAAGCTCTCTAATGCGTTCATTAATAATCACATTAGCATCCACAGCCATACCCACAGTTAGCACAAGTCCAGCCATACCGGGCAGGGTTAAAGTCGCTCCAAACATCGCCATTACAGCCACGACAACAAGAACATTTACAAGCATAGCAATGTTTGCAAACACCCCTGCCACACCATAATAAAGCATCATAAAAACGATGATAAACACGGAAGCACCGATGAGAGCTATCATACTCATTTTAATACTATCAGCCCCTAAAGATGGACCTATACTTCTTTGCTCCAAAAGTTTCACAGGAGCTAGCAAAGCCCCACTTCTTAAAGCCACAGCCACATCGCGAGCTTCTTCTTGAGTAAAAGCACCACTTATTTGCCCACTACCCCCACCTATGCGTTCATTAATGGACGGAGCGGAATAGACCTTATTATCAAGCACTATGGCAAGGCGTTTGCCGACATTTGCCCCCGTATAGTCTGCAAATTTCTTAGCACCCTCGCTATTTAAAGTGAAATTTATCACAGGATAGGTGCTAGTATCACTAAAACCCACCCTAGCGTCTGTTAGCATAGAGCCGTCTAAAATAGGGATATTTTTAAGGGTGTATTTAAGATTTTCATTACGCGAATCGCTCATCACAACAAGCCCGTAACTAGCGGCTTCTGCTTCACTCATCGCGGAAGCTTTAGACATTTTAGACTCATCAACCTCCATTAATTGCAAATGTGCAGCTTTTGTAATCCTCTCCTTAGCCCTAAGCTCATCTTCTTTAGTCTTAATCCCAGCTAACTCAACGAGAATTTTATCCTCCCCTTGCTTTGCTACGGTAGGCTCAGCCAAGCCAAATTCATCAAGGCGGTTTCTAATCGTCTCAACAGCTTGCAAAAGAGCGAAATTTTCGATATTTTTAAGCTCTTCTTGCGTAAAAGACACCGCAAAATGCAAATTGTCTTTTTGGACATTTAAACCCTTGATTTCATCAAGTAAGGCTTGCATTTTTGTCATATCGCCCTCATCTAAGAGGCTAAATTCCAAGCCTTCATCTTTGACGATGAGCTGGTCTATGAGTATGTTTTCTTTATTAATAGAATAATGAAGCGAAGAGGCGACTGATTTCATTTTAGATTTTACCGCCTCTTTATTATCCACACCTAAAAGCATATAAAGTCCGCCTTGCAAATCAAGACCTAAATTGATCTTTGCTCCACGCTCAGACTGCAAAAAAGACGGCAGCGAAAACGCTATACCAAAAATAAAAACCGCGATAAAAACAATTAAACGATAGGTGATTTTCACATTACGCATCAATTTTCTTTGCTACAAATTCTCGTGAAATTTTTGCTGTAATGTTTTCTTCATTAAGCTTAACTTTGATAAAATCCTCCTCGGGTTTTATCACCTCGCAAATTAGTCCTCCATTAGTGATGATTTTATCGCCTTTTTGTAGAGACTCAAGCATTTGCTTATGTGCTTTTGCTTGTTTTTGCTGTGGTCTTATTACCAAAAAATAAAAAATCGCAAAAAGAACGATTAGAGGTAATAATGGAGTTAAGATTGAATTTTCTGCCATATTTTTTTCCTTTTTCTAAAAAATTTGACCCTAATTCTACCATTTTTAAAATAATAAAAACTTTTTTTTGTGCTTTTTTACTCTCAAATCCTATCTATTTTTCCTTTTTTGAAAATATCTTTTTAGAAACTTTAAGTCCATTTTTAGCTATTTGGGGGCTTATTTTACTTTTACGAACAAAAAGTGCAAAGGGCTATTTTTGGACAGGTTTTTTGATGGGGCTTTTTTGGTTTTGGTGGGTAGGACTTTCGGCGATTTATTTTAATTTAAATTATTTGGTGCCTGTGATTGCTCTTATAATGGGGCTTGTTTATGGGGTGCTTTTTAGAATTTGTTTTCTTTTTAAATTTGATTTTTTAAGACTTTGTGCGATTTTTTCCCTTTGTTTTATCCATCCGCTTGGTTTTGACTGGCTTGAGTGGGGAATTTATACAACTTATGGCTTTTTTGATAGCTCTTTGCGTGGGATTATTTGTTTATTTTTAATTGCTTATTTTATTTATGAGGGTTATATTTCAAGGTATTATAAAATAGCCATTGTGTTAATTTTATTTTTTACAGGTTTTCACTACGAGGAAAAAACGGCTACAACTTTACCTTTTTCTTACAAACTTATTAACACAAACATTTCTCAAGATCAAAAATTTCTACAAGAAAAGCTTATTTTAAATTCCAACACTCTCTTAAGTGAAATTTCTCGTGCCATTTTGGAAAAAAAAGAATTAGTTATCCTACCAGAAACAGCCTTTGCATTTAATCTTCAAGGCACAAAATACGAAGAATTTTTAAAAGAACTCTCTCATAAAATCATCATCATAACAGGGGCTTTTTACACTAAAGATGAAAAAACTTACAACAGCACTTATGTCTTTAGGCAAGGCAAAAGCTATGTTTTCAACAAGCATTTTCTCGTGCCTTTTGGCGAAGAAATCCCATTTTTTAAAAATTTCGTAAAAAAATACTTTTTACCTAACATAGAAGAATTTTCAAGAGGTCCCGTGCAAAGTCAATATAAGCTTAACGATGTCTTAATCACAAATGCCATTTGTTACGAAGCGACCAAAGAGCAAAATTATAAAAACTCAAAAATCATCATCGCTCTTTCAAACAATGCTTGGTTTAAGCACTCAAGCGAATATAAACTTCAAAAACTTTTAATGCAATTTTACGCCAACAAATACGGCGTAAGCGTTTATCACGCGACAAATGACAAGGAAAATGCGGTGATTTTACCTAAGAAAAGGCTGGATTTAAGGTGGCTTGAGGAAATTAAAGGCTGGAATAAAAGCTTATTTGAAAGCTAAAAAAGTCTCAAAATTCGCCCATTTAAAGATACTTTGCGCCCTTTTAAAGCCCACCTTTTCAAGTAGAGCTATATTTTCTTTTTCTGTGTAAGGCACAAGCACATTTTCCAAAGCCTCCCTTTTTGCCGCGATTTCAAAAAGAGAATAACCCTGCGTTTGCTTATACTCTGCATAAATTTCTATCATATTTTTAGCTAAAAATGGCTCTTCGTAAAGGATTTTCTCACTCATTAAAAACACGCCATTTTCTTTTAAATTCGCATAAATTTGACGCAACAAATCCTCTCTTTTAGGCGGTCTAATAAATTGTAATGTGTAATTTGCCACAAAGGCATCATTTTCCTCAAATTCCCACAAATCCAAACTTTGCTCGTAAAATCTTATCGCCGCCCCAAAAGCCTTAGCCTTATGCCTAGCAAGCTCTATCATAGCCTTAGAATTATCTACGCCACTTAGCTCTACATCTTTTCTTAACTCAAAAAATTTCAGTAAAAAATTCGCACTCGAACAGCCCAAATCACAAAGCCTCGCCTCTTTTTTTAAAAATTTGCTTAAAATTTTTACACCAAGCTCCAAATTTTCCTTATAAAAAGGCACAGAACGCTCTATCATATCGTCAAAAACGCTCGCCACACTTGCATCAAATTCAAATTGCTTTTTAGGATTTTGCTTAAAAAGTTCATCTTTCATTGCCTAAAATTTCCTTTGCTTGCTCTATATCTTGTTTAATTTTTTCTTTTAAAGCTTTTAAATCGCTAAATTTCTCATTTTCTCTTAAAAATTCTACAAAAAAAAGCTCCACTTCCTCGCCTACTCGCACTTCTTTTTGAAATTCCTCTATAATATGCGTTTCTATACTAAAGGCTAAATCTGTGCTTCTCACACCCAAAAAACTCACGCTTTTGAAGCATTTTTGCCCTATCTTTATCATACTTGCATACACGCCATTTTTGGGTAAAAAATAATCTAAATTTTCTAAATTAAGCGTAGCAAAAAGCTCTTTTTTACCAAGTCCTTGACCCCTAATAACCCTTGCTTTAATGTTATATTTGCGTCCTAAAAAACGCTCAGCTTTTTTCACCTCACCTCTCGCTAAAAAATCCTTAATCAAACTCGCATGCACACTCAAACCATCAAGTTTAAATTCTGGCACAATACTTGTTTTAATCCCACTTAATCTTTCTATATCAAAAGCTTTAGCTTCTTTATTATGCCCAAAAACAAAGTCATAACCCACCACAATATGTTCTAAAAATTTAAATTCTTGCCTTAATAAATGTAAAAAATCTTGCGCTTTTAAATGGCGTATCTTCTCAAATTCAAGTGTAAAAATAGCCCTTTTGCTTAATTCTTGCTTTTGTTTAAAATCGCTTAAAATTTCGCCTTTAAATTTATTAATGACAAGCAAAGCTCCATTTAAATCTAATCTTTTAATAAGTTCTAAATGCCCCAAATGAATCCCATCAAAACAGCCTATGGCAAGGGTTTTGACCTCATTTTTTTCTAAAATAGTAAAAAAACTCATCATTACCCTCCTTTCCCTTAAGGCTTGAAATTTCGCATTTTTCCAAAAGCCAAGCATAAGAAAAACAAGCTTTTTCAAAATTTATCCTTGCTCTTTTCACACTTTTTTCATCTTTTAAAACACCTTTTTTGTCGCGTTTTGCTTCCTTTCCTACTTCAAATTGTGGTTTAAAAAGCAAGATAATATCCCTCTTAGCCAAGCTATCGATATAAGAGAGTAAATTTAAAAGCGAGATAAAGCTCACATCACAAGTGATTAAATCAAATTTTTCCTCGCTCTTAAATTCCCTTAAATCCACACCCTCAAGGCTTTTAACTCTCGCATCGTGCCTTAAGCTTTGATGAAGCTGATTATTACCTACATCAAGTGCTACGATATTTTTAACTCCCTTTTCTAATAAAACTTGCACAAAGCCTCCCGTGCTAGAGCCTATATCAAGGCAATTTAAGCCCTCAAGTCCTAAAGATAATTGTGCCAAAAAGCCCTTAAGCTTTAGTGCTGCACGACTGACATAAATTTCGCTCAAAAGCTCTAAATTTAGCTCCCCATTTGTCTCATCAAGCTCAAAAGAAGGTTTTAAAAAATTTCCATTTAAAGTGATTTTTTTATTTTCTATTAATTCAAGTGCCTTATTTCTACTGATTTTAAGGCGTTTTGCGACAAAAATATCATATCTCATATCTTAGCCAAAGCATTGAATTCAAACTCATCAACACATTTTACGCCAAGCTCTTTAGCCTTTTTAAGCTTTGAGCCTGCCTCCTCGCCAAAAAGCACAAAATCCGTTTTTTTTGACACAGAGGAGCTTACCTTGCCTCCAAGCCTTTCTATAAGTGCTTTAAATTCGTCTCTAGGGCGTGAAAGTGTGCCTGTGATAACAAAGGTTTTTTCATAAAATGGGCTTTGTGTAGATATTTCTTGCTTTTCATTTTCTAAATTTAAAAGCTTATAAAAAGCTTCGATTCTAGCTTGATTAACCCTTGTAAATTCTACCAAGCTTAAAGCCATTTGTTCGCCAAAACCCTCCAAATTTTTATACTCTTCAAAACTTTTTTTGTGCCACTCTTTATCAAAACTTAAAGCTAATTTTTTCGCCGCTACCTCGCCTATATGCTCAATGCCAAGTGCGGTAATGAAGCGATAAAGAGGACAGATTTTCGCACTTTCTATGGCATTTAAAAGTTTAGTGATTTTCTTTTCTTTAAAGCCCTCAAGTCCCTCAAAATCTTGAAATTTAAGGCGAAAGATACTCTCAATGGAAGTGATTTTTTGCTTTTCATATAAAAGCTCTACGATGCTCTCTCCAAGTCCGTCTATATTAAGACATTTTTTAGAGACAAAATAAATAATGGAATTGACAAGCCTCGCTTTACAATCTAAATTTTGACACTTAATCAAAGCCCCCTCATCTAAAAGCTCACTTTCGCACACTGGACAAAGCTTAGGGCGTTCTATTTTAAGGGCGTTTTCCCCCCTTCTATCTTTAAAAACCTTAGTGATTTTAGGGATCACATCGCCACTTCTTATAACGCTTACAAAGTCATTAAGACGCAAATTAAGCCTTTCTATCTCGTCAAAATTATGCAAGGAGGCTGATTTCACCATGACCCCGTCTAAATTCACAGGCTCTAAAACTGCCACAGGAGTTACCACCCCGCTACGCCCCACTTGTAAGCTCACTCCCACTAAACGCGTGCTTTTTTCAAGAGCTGGAAATTTAAAAGCTGCCATAAATTTAGGATATTTTATCGTGTAGCCAAGCTCCTTGCAAAGTGCTATATCATCGACTCTTACAACCATACCATCCATCATCATAGGCTTTAAATCTCTTAAAGATAAAAGCTCCTTATAATGCGTCAAAACCTCATCTAAGTTTTTACAAACTCTTACAAATTCATCTTTTAAAAAGCCAAGTTCTCTTACAAAGTGCATTAGCTCACTATGTGTTTCAAAATGAAGCGAATTTTCCCCCACACCCCAAGGATAAAATTTCAAATTTCTTTCCTTAGTAATGCCTGTATCAAGCTGTCTCAAACTCCCACTTGCAGCATTTCTAGGATTTGCGAAAAGATTTAAGCCCTCTTTAGCCCTTTTTTCATTTAGCTTTTCAAAATCTTCCTTTAAAATCACCACTTCCCCGCGAATTTCGATTTTGCCTTTATAAGGGATATTTTGAGGGATACTTTCTATCTCTTTCACATTAAGGCTGACATCCTCGCCTACCTCGCCATCCCCTCTAGTCGCAGCACTGACTAAAGTCCCATTTTCATAAAGCAAATTTAAACTCGCCCCATCAAATTTAGGCTCGATGAAAAAGCCATCTTCGCACTTAGCCCTTTTCGCCCACGCCCTAAGCTCCTCTTCATCAAACACATCCTCCATAGACCACATTTTGCTTAAATGCCTACTTTTTTTAAATTTACTTTGTATGGTGGGGGCGATTTTTTGTGTGGGGGAGTCTTTTGAAATTAATTTTGGATTTTGCTCCTCAAAGGCTCTTATTTCTCTTATTAAAAGGTCATATTCCTCATCACTAGCTAAAGGCTCATCTTCTTCATAATAAGCCCTCATCCATAAATTTGCCAACGCAACTTTTTTTAAATACTCACTCACAGCACCACCTCCTCGTAAGCCTTTTGAAGTGCAAAAAGCTGCTTATGCTCGTATAAATCGTGCGTTCTAATAATGCTAGCACCATTTTCATAAGCCCTTAAATGCAAAAATAAACTTCCAGCCAAACGCTGCTGCACCTCGCTCTTAAAGTAAAAATTAATCGTGCCTTTACGACTTGCACCCACAAGCAAAGGTTTGTTAAATTGTAAAAAATGCTCCAAATTTTTGAGTAAAATCATATTATGCTTTGCACTTTTTCCAAAACCAAAACCTATATCCAAAATGCTTTTTTTCACTCCATAATGCTCTAAAATTTCAAGCTTAGTTGCAAAAAATCGCTCAATTTCTAAAATCACATTATCATAATTTGGATTTTCTTGCATATTGTGCGGTTCGTTTTGCATATGCATAAGACAATAATACGCATTGTAATTTTTCGCTAATTTTGCCAAATTTTCATTTTTAAGTCCCATAATGTCATTAATCATTCTAAAGCCCTTATTTAAGGCATATTCAAGGCAGTATTCATCAAAGCTATCTAAACTAAAAATACTCTTTGTGTGATAATTTTTCGCATAAATTAAATCAAGGCAATTTTTAAGACGCGAAAATTCCTCTTCTCTACCGCAATAAAAACTCCCAGGTCTTGAGCTTACCGCACCTATATCGATAAATTCAGGCTCTAAATCCAAAAGCTCGTTTAATCTTGCCTCAAAATCCTCTTCCCTAACGCGACTCTTAGGATTAAAACTATCTTCGTTAATATTTAAAATCGCCATTAATTTCACACTTTTGGGCTTTATAAATTCTTTTTGCAAAAAACTTGCCAAGCTTTTTAGCTTAAAATCTTGCTTCTTTTCCTTGTCTATCAAACTTAAAATTTGCTTCTTTGAGGCAATTAAAAGAGCGTTAGAGCTTTTATGTTTTGTGATGACCTCCTCATCACTCACTAACTCAGCTCCAATGCTAAGAGCATCTTGCTTTAAAATATTTGCTGCAGGGGATGAAATATTTTCTATAAAAATAAAATGCAAATGTGCCTTTTCCTGCATAATCTTACGCCCCATTTTATGTGGCTTAATTAAATCACAAAGTAAATTAAAATCACTATTTGCGTTAAGTTTTATAAAGTTCATTTTGGCTTCTTTTCGTATAAATTTAATAAAAGCGTGGCAAGTAAAATTTGTGCTTTTGAATTTAATTTTGAAAGCTCATAAGTCTCATAAAAAAACTCAAGCTCCTCCTCACTAAAATCCTTTACTTTAAGACTTTCTCGGCTCAGTTTTATAATCAACTCACCCAAAGTATTTTTGTCCAAATTTTCGTTTTCTTTCAAAAATTCATAAATCATTTTTAAATCAAGCTTCTCAAGCTCTAAATCTAATTTCATCTCCACCTTTTGTTTTTTTCTTTTTTCGCAAATTAGGCGTGATTTAATGGTGGGCAAAAGCAAATTTTTGGAGGGGACGACGATTAAAAATTTAATATTTTTAGGCGGTTCTTCAAGAAGTTTAAGTAAGAAATTTTGTGCTTCGTGACGGAAAGAATGTGCCATTAAAACAATGATTTTTTCACTACTTTCTGCAATATAGCTTTCTTTTTCCACCGCTCTTGCATCTTCTAATAAAAATTCATTTGGCACATTTTTAGGGATAAATCTTAAAGTATTAATGCCAAATTCGGCGATCAATTCCTCCCTCACGCCCTCAAAATCATCGCTAATTAAAATTTTGCTAATAAACATTAAAGGCTAACTTTAGAAAACAAAATCGCATCTAAGCTCTTGTCAAAAAGCTTATAAAGACTGATAAGCTTAAAATCCAAATCTTTATCGTTAGAATCTAAATAAAAGCTATTTTGTAATTGCTCATCAAAAAGCCACAAAAGGCTATCATTTTTAGACCTTGCGATAAGAGACCTTTTATCCCTTGCCGTGCCGATGTAAAAATAAACAAAGCCATTTGGAAAGGCGATTTCTAACATATCGTTGAGTAAGATAATATCTTCGTTATTTTGAATTTTACGCTCAAATAAAAAAGACTTAAGCGAAAAAAAAGGAAGCAACGGACGAGCCGAATTTGCATTGATATGCTGAAGAAAATAATTCTCATACCAGCTTCTTGCCTCATCGCAAATTAAAATAAAAGCCCTACCCTCCAACAAATATTTAAGTCTTGAAGCGACCAAAGGCGACCACTCCAAACGGCGACTCTCCATCCACGCCATAGAAGCACCGCCGTTTCGTATATTTTCTAAACTCCAGCTTAAAAAATCACTCATTTATCAAGCCCATAAACCTCATGCAAAGCACGAACGGCTAATTCTCCATATTTTTCATGCACTATCATTGAAATTTTAATCTCACTTGTAGAAATCATACCTATATTAATCCCCTCATTTGCTAAAGCCTTAAACGCCGTAGAAGCCACGCCAGAGTGCGACTTCATACCCACACCCACGACAGAAACTTTAACCACAGCATTATCGCTTTCTAGTAAAACCTTATCGCCCAATATCTCTTTCATCGTATTTTTAGCTAACTCAAGCTCATTTTCAGGCACGGTAAAGCCCAAATTTGTCGCACCATTTGTGCCGACATTTTGGATAATCATATCAACATTAATGTTTGCTCTAGCAAGACTTGAAAAAATCTCAGCCGCAATGCCCGGTTTATCCTCGATATTTCTTAAAGTGATTCTTGCTTGATTTTTATCTAGTGCTATGCCACTAACTAAAGCTTGTTCCATTCCATCTTCTTTTGTTATCATTGTTCCCTCATTATTATTAAAACTACTTCTTGTAACTAAATTGACATTTAATTTTTTAGCAAGCTCAACAGAGCGATTTTGCAAGACCTTCGCACCCAAACTTGCAAGCTCTAACATCTCTTCATACGAAATTTTATCAAGCTTCTTAGCCTTAGGTTCGATACGCGGGTCCGTTGTATAAACCCCATCAACATCGGTATAAATTTCACATAAATCCGCATCCAAAGCCCCAGCCACAGCCACAGCACTTAAGTCGCTTCCTCCACGCCCCAAAGTCGTTACATTTCCCTCTTCATCTACGCCTTGAAAGCCTGCGATGATGACGATTTTACCCTCTTTCAAAGCTACCTTTATAGCACTTGTATCAATGTGCTTAATTCTAGCCTTAGTAAAAACGCTATTTGTGATAATACCCGCCTTTCTACCAGAAAAAGACACAGCCTTATAGCCTAATTCATTTAAAGCTATGGATAAAAGTGCTGAAGTTACCCTTTCTCCACTACTTAAAAGCATATCCATATCCGCACCATTGGGATTTTTGCTAAAATGCTCGGCTTGTTCAATGAGGCTATTTGTAACCCCACTCATCGCAGAAACAACCACCACAAGCTCATTTCCAGCCTTTACGCTCTCTATTACGCGTCTAGCCACAGCCCTAATGCGCTCTAAATCCCCAACGCTCGTTCCGCCATATTTTTGAACTATTAGCATTAGATATAACCTTTCTCCTCAAAATATTTAATCACCTTCACATAAATCCCTTTTTTAAAATGATTAACCAGCTCAAAAAGCTCCTTTTTACTCACAAAACGATAATCATCAAATTCAGGGTGCTTGGTATTTAAATCAATCTTAGCATTGGGCTTTAAACGCACTAAAAAATATTTTTGAATTTGCCCATCATAAGGATACATTTTAGAAACAACCTTACTAGGAAAGTCGTAACTTAGCCACTTAGGATACTCTGCTATAAGCTCAAGCTCCCTCGTGCCTATCTCCTCTTTAAGCTCCCTAAATAAAGCCTCTTTTGCGTTCTCACCCTCATCAATGCCACCTTGCGGAAATTGCCAAATATCCTCCATATCACTTCTTTTTCCCACAAAAAGCCTACACTCAAAAGGATAAGCACTAGAAAGGACAATTGCAGCGACATTAGGACGATATTTTTTAGTTTTTTGCACACACTTTCCTTAAAAAACCAAATTTTAACAAAAAATAAATTACAATTAGAAAATGAAAATTAAATTTAAAGGTTTTAATGCATTTTTATATTCATATTCCTTTTTGCGAAAGTAAATGTCATTATTGTTCTTTTACCTCTTTAAAGAAAAAAGATTATGAAGAAGCGTATTTTAACGCTTTGCTAAAGGATTTGAACTATCAAATTTCTTATTTTAAATTAGCTAAAAATTCTATCAAAACGCTTTTTATAGGGGGAGGAACGCCAAGCGTTGTGGAGGCAAAATATTATGAAAAGCTTTTTCAAATCCTAACGCCTTTTTTGAAAGAAAAAGCCGAAATCAGCTGTGAGGCAAACCCAAATTCAAGCAATTTTAACTGGCTTAAAGCTATGAAAGAGCTAGGCATTAACCGCCTTTCTTTTGGTGCGCAAAGTTTTAATGAAACAAAACTCAAATTTTTAGGACGCTCCCACTCTCAAAAAGCTATTCTAAAAAGCCTCGAAAGCGCACAAAAAGCAGGGTTTAATAATGTAAATTTAGATTTGATTTATGATACCAAACTAGACACCAAAAAAATGCTTGAATTTGAACTTTTTTATTTGGAAAAAATCAAAATTTTTATCAATCATCTTAGCGCTTATCATCTCAGTATAGAAGAAAATACGGCGTTTTCTAAGCTTTTTCACTATAAAAAAAATGCACCAAATTTAATGCGTTTTTTCATAAAAGGCATTGAAAATTTAGGCTTTAAACAATATGAAATTAGCAATTTTTCTAAAAATAAACCCTGCCGCCACAATCTTTCTTACTGGCAAGGTAAAAACTATCTTGCCGCCGGACTTAGCGGAGTGGGATTTTATGAAAATCAAAGATTTTACACGCATCAAAATTTGCAAGCTTACATCAAAGAGCCTTGCTTTAGAAAAATAGAAAAGCTTAGTTTCAATGATTTAAATTTAGAACGGCTATTTTTAGGGCTTAGAAGCGTTGTAGGTGTGAAAGAAAAAGATTTAAGCCCCGCTCAAAAAGCAAGAGCAAATTTACTTTTAAAAGCGAAAAAACTTCAATTTGAAAAGGGGAGGTATTTTAATACAAATTTTCTCTTAAGCGATGAATTAGCCCTTTTTATCAGCTCTTAATGTTTGTAACTTGCTTTCCAGCCTTTAGCTTTTGCTTGATTATCAAACCAAGCTCCACCATTACCTATGTTTGCCATTTAGCTCCTGTTTCCATTGCGTATATACTCGCATCAAGCCGGCCTTCTTGTGTTTTCCTGTCATTTTTAGTCTCCCACAAACCCAAATAGCACATTAAAAACGATAGCTTAAGCCTAAAATGATAAGAACTTTTACTCCATTTACCCCTTTAAAACTCCCATTTTTCCATATTTTACAAAAAAAAAAAAACGATTTTTCAAATTTCTCTTTACTTTTCATTATTTTTTCTTTATAATTACGATTATTTTCATCTTATTTAGAAAGGATTTAGTTATGAAAAAACATTTTATTCTTGCGGGGGGG
>NZ_JANURX010000008.1:0-67895 GCF_030250085.1 Campylobacter felis | reverse complement strand
ATTGTTGAAACAGCGACTATAAACCTAGACCAAATCCGTGCGGACATCGGTGCCGTGCAAAACCAAATCTCAGCGACTATCAATAACATTACCGTAACTCAGGTCAATGTCAAAGCTGCTGAATCAACCATACGCGATGTGGATTTTGCCGCTGAGAGTGCCAATTTCTCAAAATATAACATTTTAGCTCAAAGTGGATCTTACGCTATGAGTCAGGCAAATCAAGTCCAACAAAATGTTCTAAAACTTTTACAATAATGCTTAATGGGTGCTTCTTGCACCCATTATACTCCGCTACTTAGCTCCCACATCGGCAAAAAAATCCCTAAAGCTAAAAATAAAACCAAAATTCCCACAAGCAAAGTCATCAAGGGCTCTAAGAATTTTAAAAATATCTCAATAAAATCCTCTTGCTTTTCTTCGTAAAAATGGGCAATTTTAGCACTTAGAAGATCTAGCGTTCCACTTTTCATCGCACTATGAAGTAAAGAAATGACAAGCTCATCAAAAATCCCCGCTTTTTTAAAAGCTAAAGAAAGCTCTAATCCCTGCCCCAAAGAAAGCTCGATCTGCTTAAATTTCTCTTTTAAAAATTCATTTTTCACACTAGAACTTGCCAAATGAAAGGCTTGTGAGAGGGCATTACCGCTTTGTAAAAGTAAAGAGAAAATCATAAAAAAATAATAATTTTGATGATAAAGAATAAAACGCGAGAAAAAAGGAAGTTTTAAAAGCATCAAATCCACCCAAAAAGCAAATTTGACACTTTTTTTATAAATGACAATAAATCCGCTCAAAAAGCCTACAAAAACGCAAATCAAAGACAAATAATTCTCATTTAAAAATACATAAATATTAAGTAGAATTTGCGTCATTAAGGGCAAATTTGCTCCCAAACTTTCAAAAATGTCCAAAAATTCAGGCACAACAAAAAACATCAAAAATAAAAACGCCCCAAAAAGTGCCAAAAAAACTAAACAAGGATAGTGAATCGCCTTTTTAAAACGCTTTTTGTTTAAAATCAGCTTTGTTCTTAATTCTGCAATTTGAGAAAAAATATGTGCCAAATTTCCCGTTTTTTCACCCATTTTAATGAGGCTTAATTCGCTCAAGTTTAAATTTAACGCTAAATTGCTAAATGCCACACTTAAACTCTGCCCAGAATTTAAATTCACACTTAATTCTTTTGCCGCGTCTTTTAAATGTTTGCTAGAGTTTTCACTCATCAAATTTAAAGCTTCCTTAATGCTTAATCCCGCATTAAGCAAGAGGGCAAATTCTTTAAAAAAAGCACAAAAAAGCGTATCGCTAATCTTAATCCTACTTTGCTTTTTAAGCTCCTTTAAGCTTATAATTTGCAAATTTTGTTTCAAAGCCATAGTTTGGGCGGTGTTAAGATTTTTCGCCTTGATGATTTTCTTTAATTTTTGCTGATTTTTAAGATAATAAAGCTCATAAATTCTCACCCCACTACCCTCATAAGCTCATTAAGACTTATTATGCCACTTTTTGCCTTTTTAAGTCCTAGCTCAAACATCGTTAAAAAGCCTTGTTTTCTAGCGTAAGTTAAAAGCTCATTTTTACTAGCATTTTTACGAATTAGCTCTTTTAAACCCTCATCAAGCTCCAAACACTCTTCTAGCAACTCCCTCCCCCAAAAGCCACTAAAATGGCACTTTTCACAACCCTTAGCTTCGTAAAATACTTCCTCATCTTCAAGCTTTTGCATTTTACAATAGGGACAAAGCCTTCTTGCAAGGCGTTGAGCAATGATGAGATTAAGCGAAGAGGCTATTAAATAGGGCTTTGCCCTCATATCAAGCAAGCGTTCTATGGTAGAAAGAGCATCATTTGTATGGAGTGTGCTAAGGATTAAATGTCCTGTTTGCGCACCTTTTAAAGCTATATCAAGACTTTCTTCATCGCGGATTTCACCGACCATAATGATATCAGGATCCTGCCTTAAAATCGCCCTTAAAGCATTGCTAAAATCAAGTCCTGCTTTAGAATTAAGTGCGATTTGTTGAATTTGAGGCATTTTATATTCTATGGGATCTTCTGCGGTAATGATTTTTTTCTCCACACAAGCAAGACTTTTTAGACAAGCGTATAAAGTCGTGCTTTTACCGCTACCTGTGGGTCCTGTGAGTAAAATCATACCAAAAGGTTTTTGGATATTTTTTGTAATTAAGGCTAAATTTTGCTTAGAAAAATGCAAATTTTCAAGGCTTAAAAGCTCCAAATCCTGCCTTAAGATTCTAAGCACCACACTTTCGCCCTTTTGCAAAGGTAAGGTTGAGATACGAAAGTCAAATTCTACGCCCTCGTAATTCTTATTAAAACTCCCATCTTGTGCCTTTCTGCTTTGGGCGACATTTAAATGTGCCAAAAGTTTAATGTGAAAAATTAAGGCTTGGTAAAGCTCCTCTTCTAAATGGCAAAAAAGACGCAACACCCCATCGACACGAAAACGAATCAAGGCTTCATTTTCCAAACTTTCTATATGCACATCGCTTGCTCTTAATTTCAAAGCCTCTTGCAAGATAAAATTAAAAAGCAAACTCACGCCACTTTGCTCGTTTTCTTTAGAATTTGCATTTAATTCTTGTTTTAAATTGCTACTTAACTCTTTTAATTTTTGCTTAATGTAAAGCTTATTTAAATTTTGATTTAAGGAATAAATATCGCAAAGTGCATTTTTGATAAATTTGGAGCGAAAAAGATGTTCTATTTTGCTTAAAAGCTCCAAATTTATGGGTTTAGAAGAGAGGATAAAGATACTTTCATCATCTTTTTGTAAGGGTAAAATTTGATTTTTCCAAAGCAAAGAAAAGGCAAAAGAATCACACAAATTTTCATCAATATCTTTCAATTCTACAAATTCTAAATCTAAATACTTTGCCAAAGCCCTTAAAAAATCTTCACTTTTCACGCCTAAATTGACAAAAAGCAAATTTAAATCAAGCTCATTTTTTAAATAAAGCTCAAATAAAAAATGCCTCAAATTCTCATCTTCAAAGCCTTCTTTTGCTTCTTTGTCAAAACCTAAATTTTTTAAAAATTCCATCATCTTGCCTCATAAAGCTCAAGCACCCTTTTTGCCTCCACCACTTCGCCTAAAGCCTCCTTAGCCTTAGCAAATAAAAGTAAGCTTTGCTTAGAACTTGCATCCATTTCATTTGCTTTCAAGGACCAAAAAATCGACTTTTTATAATCTTTATTTTCCAAATAAAGCTCAGCTAATTTTAAAGCCTTTTCAATACTAGGATTTTGATAAAACGATCTTTTTAGATTTGCTAAATTGAGGGCATTGGAGCTGATGATGAATTTTTGCGGAGGATTTTGTAAAAGCTCTAATTCCTCCCTTAAAAGTTCTTTTTCTCTTTCAAGTTTTTGATGGTTTATTTTTTGCTTTTCTTGTGTGATTTTTGCTTGGTCTATTTTGCTTTCTAAAGCCCTTTTTTCAGCATTTGCTTTTAAAGAAAGTTCTTTTTTCTCTTGCCATTTTTCCCAAAAGAAAAAAGCACCCCAAAGGGCAAAAATTCCCACAAAAAGCCCTAAAACTCTTTTAAGCCATAATTTTTTCAAATATCTTTTATATGCTTTTTCTAGTTCATAAATTCGCTCTTGCATATTAACCTAACAAATGATTTTCCAAAGCACTTAGCTTTAAAGCATATAAAGGCTCTTTATCCAAAAAGGCGTGAAGCTCTTTAAAGCTTTTCAAAAGTTTATCGACATTTCTTAAATTGTTCTTGCAAATTTTAAAAACAAAATTAAATTCTTTTTGCTCTAATTCTACGCCGTGCTTTTCTTTAACATAATCAAAAAGCTCTTTTTTTTCTAAGCCTTTTAGCTCAAATTCCGCTAAAATTCTGCTTTTAAAATGCTCTTTTGTAAAAATTTTAAGTCTTTTATGTGAGCTTAAAAGCACCAAATTTAAATCACTATAAAGGCGTAAAAATTCAAACAAATCTTCTTCATACAAACCCACCTCATCAAACAAGAGTAAAGTCTTATTTTCCAAGTTTTGTAGGTGTTTTTTAAGCTGTTCTTTGTCTTTAAAAATTTCTGTGATTTTGATGGCATTTTTTTGCCTTGAAAAACGCTCCAAAATCACGCTTTTTCCACTTCCACTTTTGCCATAAAGGCAGATTAAGCCCTTTTTCGCTTCGCTAAGCTCATCAAGTCTTTTTAAAATTTGATCCTGACTTTTAATGCTAATAAACTCACTCATAATGCCTAAATCCCAAATCCTTAAGGCTTAAAACCCCCATTTGCTTATCCACTATGCTAGGCGTGATGATGAAAACAATTTCCGTGCTATTTGAGCTTGTCTCATCGCCACTAAATAAAAGCCCGAGCAAAGGAATTTTAGAGAGAAAATTGACCTCACTTGCTTCTTTGATTTGATTATGTGAGATAAGCCCACCTAAGATCAAGGTTTGATTATTTTCCATAGAAACGACTGTGGATAGCTTTTTTTGTATGGTATCAGGTGCTATGGTGCGGGGGCTACTTTGTCTTTGATTATCTTGAGGATATTTAAAATCACTAAGACTTGGATTAATGCGAAGCATAATTTTATTATCATCAGAAATTTCAGGCAAAATACTTAATAAAATCCCCACAAAAATAGAATAATTGCTAAAACTCTCACTCACCGTTGTGCCATTTTCTGTGCCTTTGGAGCTTTCTTTAACTTGGTAATTGATCGTATCACCTACCGAAATGATGGCTTGTTGGTTATTTAAAGCCATAAGTTTAGGACTTGAAAGAACCTGAGTTTTGCCATTTTGCGAAAGAAAATTCAAAACAGAATTAAAATTAATATTCGCCCTTAAACCTAAATTTTTCACAAAACCCTGCCCGCTTTGAAGCTGGATAAAAGAATTTTGCCCATTTTGCGTAGTGCTGGCAAAATCGAGATTGAAATTTTGCCAATTAATGCCGCTTGAGTGATTTTCATTTAAATTCACAGCGATAATGCTAACATCAATAATCACTTGTTTTTTAAGTCTATTTTCAAGCTTAGTGATATATTCTCCTATTTTTTTAAGCTGTATGGGTGTGCCTGTAACGATGATAATGCCAGCATTTGCATTGATAATAGGCATTTTTACCTCACCATAAGCTTCTAATAAAGCAGTGATTTCTTTTTCTATATTTTGCCAAAAGTCAAATTTTTCCATACTTTTAATCATATTATCATCACTCTCATCACTTAAATCATTTTCATTTTGTCTGGGCTTAGAATCCACAGAAGCCTTAATAATGCTTTGTCCTTCGCGAATAGAAGTGATATAACTTAACTTAAAAATTTGCGTTGAAATTCCCCAAATGCTTAAAATTTTGCCATCGAATTCATAATTTAAATTATTTTCTTTCAGCAAAAGCTTAAAAATTTCCTCCAAAGTCATTTGGCTAATGTAAAGACTTTTTTGCATTTTTTCTAGTTCGTTTTTAGCCAATTCATCCTTAACAACTATGCTAAAAGTGCAATAGCTCGCAAGCTCATCAAGTGCTTCTTCTATACTTAAACTTTCTTTAATGTGAATATCAAAAAGTCTTTTTTTGCAGTCCATACCATAAAAAATCGAACAAAAAAACAAATTAATCAATAAAAATCTTAGCATTTTGCCTAAACTCTAAAGTAATATTTTGTTCATCATATTCAAAAATAACGCTTCTTGCGTCAATACGCCTTAAAATCGCATTATGAATAAGATCATTTTCTTTATACCATTTATTATTAATCCTCACTTTTTGGGGAAAAATGGCTTGAATTTCTAGCTTTGCCATTTGTTCTAAAGTAGGATTTAAGAATGGATTTTGCAAATTCAACAATTTATTTTGTAAATCTTGTGCGTGCAAGCTAAACCCTAACAAACACGCACAAAAAATAGTTCTCACTCGCCTTGCTTTTCATCACTATAATCAGCCATAGCGATGCGTTTGAGCTGTCTATAACGGCGTTGAGCGTCCTTTTTATTACGCTCGAAAAGCTCATTTGCGTGTTGTGGATTAGCTTTTTTCAAAGAATTATAACGCACCTCATTCATCAAAAACTGCTCGTAAAGCTCCCAATTAGGCTCTTTGCTTACCATAGTGAGGGGATTTTTCCCCTCTTCTTCAAGACGCGGATCAAAGGTATAAAGAGGCCAGTAGCCACATTTTGTAGCTAATTCGCCCTGCTCACCAGAATAGCCAAGCCCACCCTTAATCCCGTGTGCGATACAAGGAGAGTAAGCTATCACCAAAGAAGGTCCCTCATAAGCCTCAGCAGCCTTTAAAACCTTAATAAGATGATTATAATTTGCACTTGAATTAACTTGTGCAACAAAAATATAACCATAAGTCATAGCGATTTGCCCTAGATCTTTTTTCTGCACAGGCTTACCAGCGGCGGCAAATTGTGCTACGGCTCCAGTGCGTGAAGATTTAGAGCTTTGACCGCCAGTATTAGAATACACTTCCGTATCCATAACTAAAATATTGACATTTTCCCCACTTGCTAAAACATGGTCAAGTCCTCCATAGCCTATATCATAAGCCCAGCCATCTCCACCAAAAATCCAGTGCGATTTTTTCATCAAAAAGCTTTTTAAATTTAAAATATCTCTAACGCCCTTGATATCTTTATGCTGTTCTAATAAAGGGACTAATTTATCGCGGATTTGCAAAGATTGCTCTCCATTGTTTTTATTAGCTATCCATTCTTTAAATAAGGCACTTATGGCATTTGGAACGGCATTGATATTTTCGTTCATAATATTTTCTATGCGTTCTCTTGTGTTTTCAGTAGCGATTTTCATACCTAAACCAAATTCAGCATTATCTTCAAATAAAGAATTTGCCCAAGCAGGTCCGTAGCCATTTTTCACACTCTTTCTATAAGGAGTAGATGGAGCAGAACCTCCATAAATAGAACTACAACCTGTCGCATTAGCGATAATCATTCTCTCACCAAAAAGCCTTGTAATAAGCGTAATATAAGGCGTCTCTCCACAACCCGGACAAGCGCCGTGAAATTCAAATAAAGGTTGAGCAAATTGTGCGCCTTTAACACTATCTTTACTTAAAATTTGATCTTTATATTCAATTTGCTTAAATAAATAATCGGCATTTTCTTGCTCTCCAAAGTCCATTTCTTCTTGCAAAGGCACCATTACTAAGGACTTTTCTTTAGTAGGACACTCATGCACACAAAGCTCACAACCCGTGCAATCAAGAGGAGAAACTTGAATTTTAAAACTTAATTTCTCCCCCTTAGTCCCCTTAGCGTCTAAAGCGTGTTCTTTTACACCTCTTGGGGCTTTTGACATTTCTTCATCATTGATTAAAAATGGACGGATAACAGCGTGAGGGCAGACAGATGCGCATTGATTACACTGGATACAATTTGCTTCAATCCAGCGTGGCACCATAACGCCTACGCCTCTTTTTTCAAATTCAGTCGTGCCGTGCTCAAAGCTTCCATCTTCATAGCCCAAAAATGCCGACACGGGCAAATCATCTCCCTTAGCCGCATTCATAGGTTTGACGATTTTCTCCACAAATTCCGTGCCTTTGTAGGCATTAACTTCTTCTTTTTCTTTAATTTCTAAATTTTTCCACTCAGGATCAACTTCCACCTTCACAAGCCCATCAGCACCCATATCTATGGCTTTATAATTCATCTTGACAATAGCATCGCCTTTTTTACTATAAGACTTATAGGCAAGTTCCTTCATAAATTTTTGCGCATCTTCGTAAGGTATGATTTTAGCAAGTTTGAAAAAGGCTGATTGCATAATGGTATTTGTGCGGTTTCCAAGCCCTATGTCGCGGGCTAGTTTAGTAGCATTGATGATATAAAAATTCACTTCTTTTTCCGCTAAAGTTTTTTTGACAAAATCAGGAAGCTGCCTTATAGTTTCTTCAGCGTTCCAAATGCTATTTAGCAAGAAAGTTCCACCTTTGCGAATTCCAGCTAAAACATCATAAATTTCCAAATAAGCCGCCACAGAACAGGCTACAAAATGAGGTGTTGAAACAAGGTAAGTGGAGCGGATAGGCTTTTTAGAAAAGCGTAAATGCGACCTTGTATAACCGCCCGATTTTTTAGAATCATAAGCAAAATAAGCTTGTGCGTAAAAATTTGTCTTATCGCCGATGATTTTAATGGAATTTTTATTTGCCCCCACAGTTCCGTCTGCTCCAAGCCCATAAAATAGGCACTCAATAGCACTCTCATCGCCAAGCGCGATTTTCTCACCTGTTTTTAAAGAAGTGTGCGTTACATCGTCATTAATCCCAACCGTAAAGCCATCTTTTGGCTGCTCTTGTTTAAGATTTTCAAAAACGGCTAACATTTGCGCAGGATCGACATCTTTAGAAGATAAGCCATAACGACCACCCACGATAAGCGGAGCATTTTCTCTGCCATAAAAAGCACTCTTAACATCGACATAAAGCGGCTCACCTAAGCTTCCCGGTTCTTTTGTTCTATCTAAAACGGCGATTTTCTTTACAGATTTTGGCATAACATCAAAAAAATATTTAAGACTAAAAGGGCGATAAAGATAAACTTTAAAAACGCCCACTTTTTCACCTTTTGAATTTAAATAATCTACAACCTCTTCTAAAGTTTGCGTTACTGACCCCATAGCAATCACAATGCGTTCAGGCTCTTTATGTCCGTAATATGTGAAAGGCTTATACTCTCTACCTGTGATTTTAGAAATTTCTTGCATATAGTCATTAACCACATCAGGTAAGGCATCATAAAAGCGATTTGTTAATTCTCTTGTTTGAAAATAAATATCATCATTTTGTGCTGTGCCACGCGTTTTGGGATTTTCAGGATTTAAAGAAGAATTTCTAAAAGCTAAAACCGCTTCTCTATCAAGCAAGCGGTCAAAATGTGCATAATCCATAACCTCAACTTTTTGAATTTCGTGGCTCGTTCTAAATCCATCAAAAAAATGCAAAAATGGAACACGCCCTCTAATCGCTGCTAAGTGTGCCACACCAGCTAAGTCCATAGTTTCTTGCACAGAATGTGAGCAAAGCATAGCAAAGCCTATTTGTCTAGCGGCATAAATATCTTGATGATCGCCAAAGATGGATAAAGCTTGAGATGCGATCGACCTAGCTGCGACATGGATAACACAAGGAAGAAGCTGCCCTGCGATTTTATACATATTAGGAATTTTAAGTAATAAGCCTTGAGAAGCCGTATATGTGGTCGTCAAAGCACCTGTTTGTAAAGAACCATGCACAGAGCCAGCTGCACCTGCTTCACTTTGCATCTCAACTAGTTTAACAGGCATACCAAATAAATTTTTCTTTCCCGCAGCCGCCCACATATCGGTATAATCAGCCATAGGAGAACTTGGAGTAATAGGATAAATCCCAGCAACCTCAGTAAAAGCATAAGCTGCATAAGCCGCTGCTTCGTTGCCGTCCATAGTTTTCATTACTTTACTCATCTTAACTTCCTTAATTTTACTTTAACTCTTTGCTTTAACTATACTACAATTTCATTAATAAGTGATTGAAAAAAAATAATTGTGAAAAATTTGCTTAAAATTAAGAGAAAAATTTACTCATTACAATGGAGAATAAAAAACCCAAGCTTTAACTTGGGCTTATTGCAATATTTTGAAAAGATTCATCTACTATATCGTTTATTTTTCAAAATACTTTAGTCTTTTTATAATTTTTTATCTTTTTCTAATTGATTAATATTTAGCATAATGAATTTATAGCTAAGATAAATCACTAGGGGCCAAATTAATAAAAATAAAGCTTCCATTTTTTCTCCTTAATAAGCATGTTCATCGTTTGCAATTTCTTCTTTTGTGATTTTGACCCTATCCATAGCTCTCCACACATAAGCGATATAAGCCAAAACAAAAGGCACAAATAAAGAAACATAAGCCATTACACTAAGGGTATAATAACTCGAACTAGCATTTTTGATTGTCAGTGAGCTTTGTAAATCACTAAGACTTGGATAAAAGGCACTAGATCCCAAACCTACGCTTAAAAATAAAGCAAAAACACACAAAATAGTGCCAACACCCAAAGTCCAAATAGCCTTAGTGCATTTTTTAGCCCCTTGCACCATACCCAAAAGCACCAAAACAACACCCAAAAGCAAAAGCACCGCAAAGATAGGATAAGAAAGAAAATTTTGCAAATATACATTTGCCTGTAAGCTTACCACGCCCTCATCGCTCACAAAAAAACCATCCTTAAGAAAAATCCAAGCCAAAAAGCCTAAGAAAAAGGGTAAAAATAAGAGGCTATTCATTTTCAATTTAGCAATACATTTAGTCTTAATAGCTTCATCGTTAATATTATTCATAAAATATGCCGCACCCAAAATTCGGCTTAAAAATATCAAAGTAAAGCCTAAAAGATAATTGTAAGGATTAAGCAAAAGCTCAAGCCCTCTTAAAGGGTGCTGCCACTGGACAAAATTTTGAGAATTGAGTGAAAAATGTGAGCCGCTAAAAAAACTACTCACCGCTACACCTATCAAAAATACGCCCAAAAAGCCGTTAATTTTAAGAAAAATTTCGTAAGTTTTTGAACCAAGCACATTATTTTCTTTCAAGCGATATTCATAACTTACTGCTTGAAGTATGAAACAAAGCAAAATGGCAAGCCAAGCCCAGTAAGCTCCCCCAAAACTAGTCGAGTAAAAAAGAGGGAAAGCCGCAAAAGCCGCCCCACCAAAAAGCACCAAAGTTGTAAAACCTAGCTCCCATTTACGCCCTAAAGAATTGATAAGCATAGTCTTTTCTAAGGCAGTGCTTGAAAGCTCGTCCATTAAGGTCTGTCCCCCTTGCACAAAAAACATAAATACCAAAAGTCCGCCCAAAAGACTCAAAATCACCCACCAATAAATTTGTAAGGCTTCAAGCTCTAAACCAAAAAACATTATTTAGCCTCCTTTTCAGCAAAACCTTTTTTAATCTGCGTTAGCATAATCTTAATCTCAGCCAAAAGTAAAGCCGTGAAAAGCACAGCAAAAATCCAAAAAGAAATTTGCACATTAAGCTTACCAAGCTCTGTGGCGGCGATACCCACAGGCATTAAGTCCTGTATAGCCCAAGGTTGGCGTCCCACTTCAGCCACGATCCACCCTGCTTCAGCAGCTACATAGCCAAGCGGTATGCAAAGCACACAAAGCCATAAAATTTTGCGAAATTTCTCAATATCATTTGCCATAGTCAAATAAAGCGTTACAATAAATAATACGAAAAATAAGCTCCCAAGTCCAACCATAATATGAAAACTATAAAAGGTTAAAGCGATAGGTGGCACAGCATCTTCTGGTTTTTCTAAATAGCCGTAACCAAAATCTTTAAAATTATTTTCAAGCAAACTTCTACTTGTTTGCATTAGGCTTGTATTATTATGCTCTTTGGCATTTTGATAATCTTTAAAGGCATTTATGGCGATTTTGCCCCTATCAATGCGATTTTGCAAAGGCTCAATGCCCTTTTCAACATTACCATAAACAATATCCTCAATGCCCGGAACAAAAGAATGTGGGTCACGATTACCTAAAATAGAAAGTGCGTAAGGTATAGTTAAATCAAACAAAAACACGCTTTCATTATTATCAATTTCTTTTTTAGGATTTAAAATTCCAAAAGCCACGATACCAGCCCTATGTTCTCCTTGATAAATTCCCTCCATAGCAGCGAGCTTCATCGGCTGAGTTTGAGTAACCCTATAAGCACTTTCATCGCCACTAAAAAATAAGAAAATCGAACAAACAAAACCAAAGCTAGCTCCAACGACTAAAGACTTCTTCGCCTCGATAATATGCCTTTTTTTGAGTAAAAACCACGCAGAAATTCCCATCACAAAAAGTGCGGAAATCACATAACCGCTTCCTATGGTATGCAAGAATTTCGCAATAGCCACAGGAGAAAAAGCGACTTCAAAAAAACTTTGCATTTCGCTTCTTGCGGTATCTGGATTAAACGCCATACCGACAGGATATTGCATCCAGCCATTAGCCACTAAAATCCAAAATGCCGATAAATTTGAGCCTATCGCCACGCACCAAGTTGAGATAAGGTGAAAACCCTTGCTAACCTTATCCCAGCCAAAAAACATTACCGCAAAAAAGGTCGCCTCTAAAAAGAAGGCGAAAATCCCCTCCACAGCTAAAGGAGCGCCAAAAATATCTCCTACAAACCAGCTATAATTCGCCCAATTTGTTCCAAATTCAAATTCCATTATAATACCCGTAGCCACACCTATGGCGAAGTTAATGGCAAATAAAGAAAGCCAGAATTTAGTGATATTTTTCCAACGCTTACTGCCCGTTTTAACATAAATCGTTTCCATTATCGCTATGATAAAAGAAAGTCCTAAGGTTAGCGGCACAAATAAAAAATGATAAAGTGCCGTAAGGGCAAATTGCGCCCTTGACCAATCCACGCTACTAAGTTCGCTCATTGATTTTCCTTTGAGATGAGATTTTGTATTACGAAATTTGATTTACTTGCATCATCTTTATAAAGACTTTTAAAATTCACATCAAAAACAAAAAGTTTGAGGATAATAAGAATCACAAAAAGCTTTATAAAGATAATTTTCCAAAGGGTTTTGCCTAAGGTTAAATTTTTAAAACCCTCTTTATAAAAATCAAAAATTTTAAAAATAAAACGCAAAGTCATCAAAATTCCTACTAATTTAATTAAGCTTGGGATTTTATCTCATTTTATGTTATGATAGACTTAAATAAAAAATGAGAAAGGTTTTTATGCAAAAATTGCTAAAATTTGGAATTTTATTGTGTGTTTTATTGACACTGAGTGCTTGTGGGACAAAAGAAATCAATCCGCTTGGCTCTTCTTTTGGAGCTAAAGATGATAGCGATCCTTTAAAACTTGGAGCAAATCCTACCTTCCCAGCCAAGCAAAAAACACCCACTCTCATTGAAGGACGCAATCTTGTCCCACAAACTAATGTCGTCCCCTTGCCACGCCCTATTCTAGGCTCATCAGGGGATAGCCCTTTGGCGAGTGATTTTATGAGTATTTTAGGACCTAGTGGGGCAGCTTTGACCGTGTGGGCTTTAGCACAAGGGAATTGGATTTGGGGCTATACTTTGCTTGATAGTAAAAGTTTTGGAGATGCAAGAGTTTGGCAGCTACTTATAAGACCTGATAATATCGTTTTAATTAAAAATGCGAAAACCTTAACTTGTCTTAATGCTTACAAAAATGGTATAGTGCATTTTTCTTGCGATGCGAGTAATCCTGCCCAGCTTTGGAAATTAAAACCTATGGATAATGGAGCCGTGCAGATTCAAAACATCGCCACTCAAAAATGTATCCAAGCACCTATTGACAATCCTTTGGGAGATTTTAAAGTTTTTAGTATTTTTATTAGCGAGTGTCAAAATAAGCAAAATTTAGACCAGCAGTGGTATCTTACCACTCCGCCTTTTAAGGCACAACCTTTATATAGGGAGAGATGATGAAAAAAATTTTTATACTATTTTTAAGCCTTAGCTTTCTTTGGGCAGATTTGGAAAAATATAATGTCGGCACTTGGAATTTGCAAGGCTCATCGGCGGCAAGTGAAAGTAAATGGAGTGTCAGCATACGCCAACTCATCACAGGCGATAATCCTTTAGATGTTTTAATGGTGCAAGAAGCAGGCGTTTTACCAAATTCGGCAATGATGACAGGTAGAATGGTGCAGCCGGGTGGCATACCGATTCACGAATACATTTGGAATTTAGGCTCAAATTCGCGTCCAAATTCTGTTTATATTTATTATTCTCGTGTTGATGTGGGAGCAAATCGCGTGAATTTAGCCATAGTTAGTCGCGTTCAAGCTGATGAAGTCTTTGTTTTACCTCCTCCTACAACCGCTTCACGCCCTATTATAGGCATACGCATAGGAAATGATGCTTTTTTCTCTATCCACGCTCTTGCTAGAGGAGGTAATGATGCGGGTGCTATCATTACTGCGGTGGATACTTTTTTTAGAGATCGCCCAGAAATTAATTGGATGATAGCCGGGGATTTTAACCGACCGCCTGATACGCTTTTAAGATTAGTCGATTTTGATGTAGCTAATCATGTTAATATCGTCTCTCCATCAAGCTTTACGCAGGTAAGTGGAGGCACACTTGATTACGCAGTTACAGGGAATTCAAACAGAAGACAGCCTTATATCGCACCGCTTTTAAGTGCGATTTTGATGTTAGCGAATCTAAGGACACATTTAGTATCCGACCATTTTCCTGTTAATTTTAGAAAATTTTAAGGAGTAAAAATGAGAAAAATTTTATTATCCTTTTTATTTGCGATAAGTTTTGCTTTCGCAGAAAATCCGGGCGAGGGAGATTTACAAGATTTTACGCAAATTTTTTCCTTGCGTAGTTTAGAAAATGGCATAGTTTTAAGCGTATTTAGAGATAGCACGGAGCTTTTACATCAAAACTGGCGTTTAAGAGAGCTTGTTTTAACCGCGCAACTTAGAGCTAAAGATAAAATGGCAGATAAAGCTCCTTTTGGTTATGTGCAGTTTGTAACCCCTACGCAAGATGATACTTGTATGGCGATTTTACCTAGCGGCTTTTTTGGTGCTAAGTCTTGCTCAAGGGACTTAGAAGAAGGGGCTTTGGAGACGGTTTTTTCTATTATGCCTACCACAACTTCGGCTGTGCAAATTCGTTCTGTGGTTTTAAATTCTAATGAGTGCATAGGCACTTTTTTCAATCCTAATGTCCCCATAGAAAAGCGTTTTGGACTGAAGCGTTGCACCTTTGACCCTTTTTCAGTGATTTTACCTGAAGACTTAATGATAATCACTCCGCCCCTACTTAAGGCTAATGTTTTATAAGAGTTTTTAAAACTCTTATAAAAATTTCTCACAAATTTTTTCAAATTCCTTATAATATTTCCAAGAATCCACGATGTCAGGGCGATTTGCTTTGATATGGGTTAGTTCTTATCTAAGATAAATTTTACTTGCATTAAATAATTTTTCATCTTTAATTTATATATTTGAATAAATTGAGAGACTATTTCATTTAAATCAATTGGTAAATAATTAAAATATTAATTCATATCTTTTATAGAATGGACTTAGACCTGTTTGAAAGTCTATTTATAATAAAGCGACATTTGATAAATGTAGTATATAGTATTTATAGATTTTAAAGATACTATTGTAGATATTACTTCTCTTTTTTGATCACTCCATTTAGCAAAGTATTTGTATTTTTAATACATTTGAGCTTCTTTTGAATGGTTTGCCAATAAGTTTTCTTGGGTAGGAAATATGATATCATCTATAAGTAGCTTTATAAAAGATACTTTTTGTAGATTTTAAAGATGATGAATAAATTAAGATAAGCCAAAGCGAACAAAACAAAGAATAATGGGTAATAAAATTTTTATGCTTCTATATAAATGGCTAGGTTTTATTTATACAGGAGAAAGCATTGCAGATTTTGTTCCGCAGATTAAATTTCAAACAGCGATCATTCAAAGAGAAAAAACAGTTTTGCAAACTAAAAACTTTTATTTTCAATCCCAAAACTTAGAGGCAAGTTTAAGAGGATATAGCGATCCAGTGGTATATAGTATTTATACAGGATTTGGTTATAACGCCCAAAGAAAATTTAAAATCGCAAAAATAGATTATGGCAATAGTATTTACTTTGGTGGAAATTTATCTATAATTTTAAGCCCTAAAATCACTTTGGATTTAGGAGCAGAACAAAGATTTCAAACCGAACAAAAAATCAATGGTGTAAAAAATTCAGAAATCAGATCAATTCCTACAATTAGTGGCGGTTCTACTTATAGCATAAATCAAGATACTGCTGTTTCAGTCAGTGCAAGTCTAGGTGGAAGCTCTGCTGCTCCTGATGCAATTTTTGGTATCAATCTATGGAAAAAATTCTAAAAATAGCATTAATGGTTGCTCTTTTGCCTTTGTTTTTAAAGGCAGAATTTGTAGTTAAGTCTTACCAAGAAATCAAAAATGAAAAAGTTGTAAGGCAAAATTATGAAGAATCTTGTGGTGCTGCTTCTTTGGCTACGCTTATTAATACACTTGATGATAATAATTTAACAGAATTAGATTTATTAAAAACCATGAGTGGACAAAAACTTTATACAGATATGGTAAGCTTTGCGGATTTAAATGACGCCGTTAAAAAGCTAGGCTATGAAAGTAAGGCTTATAAGATCGATAAAGAAATTTTAAAAAAACTTGTCAATGTCCCTATGCTTGTAAAAATTGAAGATGACCCTCGCTTCCCACATTTTGTGGTGATTATTAATCATAAAGGAAATTATTTGCAAATATTTGACCCAAGCTATGGAGAATATATTAGCTCTAAAAGAGAATTTTATAGTGTTTGGGATAGATATAAAAAAGGTGGATTTGCTTTAATTATCAATCCCAAAAAGCAACTTAAAGATTACAAACTCAATTTGCCCAAATCTTTAAATTTTGAAATTGAACATTTTGGATTTTAATATCAAAATATTAAAATCCTTTAATCAAAACCTAAACCCTAGTTTGTCCTATAAGATTATTAAGTCTATCCATTATAGAATCAGCGTAGGAGTTAATGGTGCTAGGTTTTGCTTTCCAGCCATTAGCTTTTGCTTGATTAAACTGATTATCAAACCAAGCTCCACCATAACCTATGCTTGTATTTTGCCAAGCAACTCCTTTTTCCATTGCATATATATCTGCATCAAGCCAACCATCTTGTGCATAGCCTTTTAACAAACTTGCAAAATCTACTTTGCCTGTCATAATGTCGTCTAAAGAAGCTAAAGAGCCATCAAAGCTTTCTTTCGTCATAGCTTCAATATGTGCTTTAACTAATGGATTTAATGTTGTATTACCACCTTCTAAAGCTTCTCCACCGCTAGATTTTAAAAAACTCATAAACAAAGCTTCTTTAGAATAACTTCCATCTTCATTTTGTGGATAAACTGACATATCAGGATTAAAAGTATATTTTGCACTATTTTCATCTAAATTTTGAGTTTGCATACTTTGCGGAGTGAAATTTAATGGTTGTAAGCCTATATTAATATGCCCAAACATTCCTAATTGTTCTGCTTCATTATATCGTTCTTGTGTATTATAGAAATTTGTTATAGTTTGACTATCTAAATTTTGAAACATAAACTTAAAATCCGTATTATGAATACTATACCCCTTTGGTAAAGAATTTAAATCTTCTACACTAAAGCTAGTTTTATTAGAATTACCAAAACTATGATTTATAATTTGATTAAATTTGGAATAGTATTGTCTTATGGTATCGGCCATATCTATGTTTGTATAATAATTTGAAACGCCTAAATCGTTTGCAGTGTGTTCTTTAAAACTTGTATTGAAACTATATATCTCATCCAAAGTAGATTTATGTATCTTAAAATCTTCAGGTAATCCTGCAGCTTTGTTAAAATCACTTCCCATATAGCCATCTTTATCTACACTATAACCATAGGCTGTATTGGTAGAAGTGCTTATATCTGCTTGTTTATATTTTAGAGTATGAACGGTATTTTGAAATTCGCTAAATAAGCCATAGTTTGTGTCAAGAGTGGAATTTGAGCCACTATTTAAAACTTCACTTTTTATTAGAGTTTGTGAATTAGCACTTTGAATTTCATTTAATTTACTAGCATTTTGTTTTAAAAAAGCATTAGCAAAACTTATTTTAGAATTCTCTTTACTAGCTTTTGCTTGTGAAAGTATAGAACTATAGCTTGAGTTATCGTTGATACTAAAGATACTCATATTAATTCCTTAATTTAGATTTTTTTGCCTTCAATCCAAATTCAAAGAAATACAAGCAAAATGTGTTCCATTTTAAGATAAAATGGAAAGCTTTAGCTAATGCTTGATTGCTGTAACACAAATAGCAACATTTATTATCTTGTTTTCAAAATAAATGTTTCCTTGTTGCCATTTAAATCTATTGAATTCCATAAATTTATAAATATCATATCACCATAAGATTTTGAATTATTTATACTATTATCACTTAAATATTTATAAAAATTTCTTTAACACTCATTCTTTAAAAATGAGTGTCTTGAAATAAATAATCCACTTACAAAAAAACACTAGCTTTTATTTATTTTTTATTAAATAAAAAGACGCTCCTACTAAACCACCGATCATTAAGATTATGAAAGCTCCCTCATATCAATCACATAGCGGAATTTTGCTGTGCCGTTAGTCAGTTTTTCATAAGCCTCATCGATTTGACTAGGCTTGATAAGCTCGGTTTCAGGGTAAATTTCGTGCTTGAGTGAAAAGTCCATCATTTCCTGTGTTTCTTTAATGCCACCTATCAAAGAGCCATACACCCTTTTACCCGCTTTATAAACAAAATCTTTCACACTAATGCTAGGCATATTATCGTGCGGAGGAAGCCCCACAATAGCAAATTCTCCGCCAAATTTTAATAAATCCAAATACGCACTTGGCTCATAAAAAGTAGGGATAGTGGAGAGGATTAGGTCAAATCTTTCTTTAACTTCATCTGTATTTGTGCTGGTATAAAAGCCGCTTACTCCCATTTTAAACGCTTCTTCTTTTTTCTTTTCATTTCTGGCAAAAACACTTACTTTAGCACCCATTTTTAAAGCATATTTCACTGCCATCACACCAAGCCCACCAAAGCCTGCCACACCGACTTTAAAGCCCTCTTTGACCTTGCTAAATTTCAAAGGACTATAAGTCGTAATGCCCGCACAAAGTAAAGGTGCGACCTTTTCCATAGGGGCATTTTCAGGCACAGTAATAGCGAAATTTTCGCTCACGACTATATTGTTAGAATAGCCTCCGTAGGTATTAACCCCTCCGTGAAAGATGTCTTTGCTATTGTAAGTAAAAATGGTTTGTCCTCTTTCACAAAATTGCTCTTGTGAGATTTTGCACGACTCGCACTCACCACAAGAATTCACCATACAGCCTACCCCAGCATAATCGCCCACTTTAAATTTACTTACCTTTTCACCCACAGCGACCACTTCACCCGCTATCTCGTGTCCTGGCACACAAGGATAAGTAGCCTCTCCCCACTCACTCCTTGCGGTATGTATGTCGCTATGACAAATTCCAGCGTAAAGGATTTTAATCAAAATATCCTTTTGTCCTAAGGCGTGGCGCGTGAAGTCAAAAGGCGTAAATTTCGCGTCCTTGCTTAACATCGCAAAGCCCTTACTTTGCACCTTACCATTTTCTAAAATCTTGTATGACATCAGCTTTTCTCCTTAATTGCAATTTTAAAAATTCTAAAGCAAAAAGGTTAATTAAAAAACAAGTTTAAAGACTAAATTTCCTCCAAAATAGCCCACTTCATCTTTGTTAAAACTATTTTTATAAAAGCCCTCTAAACCGACCACAGAATAAGGCGTAAGGTAAAAATAAGAACCTGTATTGATGAAAAATTTATAAGTATAAGGCGCCTTATATCTTAAAGGCTCTTTTGTCGTCCCTGCTAAAAAGTGCTGATAATCCTCTGTATTAATAATCGCACCTTGTAAGCCGGTATTAAGCTTTAAATAATTTTTCTCAAAATAAGTGCTAAACTCCACTCCGCCCACTACATCTAAATTATAGGCATTTAAACTTTCACTTTCTAAAGGCACGGCATTACCATTTTCTGCGATTTTACTTCTATGGTTATAAAAATGCTCCAAACCCACATAAGGCTTGATATTGAGAGTATTATTATAAACATAATTATAATTTAGCAAATTTTGCATACTAAGTTGATAAAAATTATAATCCCCCGTTGAGTTAAGATTAAAGGCTGGGAAAATCATAGTCCTAGAAGTGTCAAAAAGCCCTACACCAAGATAAATTCTATTATTCGTAGAAAGTCTATCGTCAAATTCATAATGCTGCGAAATTCCCACACCAAACAAATCGCCCTTTGATGAAGCTTTATGATAATCATCTCTTTTATGTAAAGAGCTATAACCATAATCTAACTCAAATCTTAAAAGATGCTCATACACTTCTTTATAATGATTGATATGAAAGCCAAATGTATAGCCCTTACCCTCGCCTAAAAAGCCTGAAGCAAAGGTGCTAAACTCATAAGGTTCATAATCCTTATTAAAACTCAAAAGCTCTCTATCTCGCATAGCATCTAAACTAGTGTGCGGTAGTGATAAATAGCTCATTCTAATGCCCTTATCCGTATCATCTAAAATGCCTCGCATAATGTCGGCATTATAGGAGCTTACGGCAAAGAAATTTTTTATCGCTTTAGCTTTTCTAAATTTAGTCGTTGAAATCCCCACAATGTCGCCTAAAGCTAAACTCCTTAGCAAGGCTCTTCCATTAGCACTTGCACTATTTCCATAGACAAGCTTTTCAAGCTGCTCGACTTTAGCGGGCGGATTTGAGCCGCCGCCACTTCCGCCTCCACCAGAGCTGCCGCCCCCTCCCGTGCTAGGACAGGTTAAAGTTTGCCCTTGCATACCAACAATGATAGAGCCATCGGGACAGGATAAGGTTTGAGTCATATTTGAGCCGCCGTTGATTGCTATATTTGTATTGCCGCTGATATTTCCTGTGATAAGCTGTAAATTTCCTTGTTGATTTATCCCTGTAATGTCGGCTTTAATTTCGCCATTATTTTGAAGCCCACTTCCCCCTACTTCAAGCTTTCCAAAAGTGCCGCCGCTTTGCGTAAATTCTATGGTTGAATTTATTTTATTTTCCATACCACCCTTAACTACAACGCTACCGCCTTGTATAGAAAGACTTGAATTTGTATTATTTTTATTATCGTCAAAACTCTCATTTGTCAGCTTTCCCTCTATGGTAATGCTTCCTCCCTCATTGACGATTTTACCATTTCCACAAGTTCCCATTTGCGCACAAATATCAGGGTTATTATTACCTCCTTTGAAAAAGCCATTATACACATCGCCTTTGATGTGGATAGTGCCATTTTTATTTGTAACTGTGGCAAGTCCTAGCTCATCACCTAAAACACTCTTGTTTAAACCTTGAATCGTTAAAGAATTCGCGCTAAATGTGCTATTTTCTATCAAAGCATCTTGACTAAAAGTTACTTGCGTCCCAATATCCACAACGGAATTATTTTTCGCGCTGAATTTTCCGGAAGTCGTAAAACTTGCCGTGTTTTTAATCGTCAATTTACTATTGTCTATATCGATATCTCCGTGCGTGGAGAAAGAATTATTTTGTTTATTTGTGCCTGTAAAAATGAGGGAGGATTTATTGGTTAAGTTAATACTTTGCCCAATAAAACTATCAAATCCTCGAATGTCAAAAGTTGCTTGATTTTGACTTAAATTTTGAAAATAAATTGGAATATCTTTGTTGTGCGTCGTAATGCCTCCTGATGGGTCTTGCCGTGTGATTGTGAGAGTGTGCTTACCTGTAATGCTTAAATCATAGCCACCATTACTGCCATTATAATTAAAAGCACACTGCTGATGATAACACGCGGCTTCGGCTTTATGTGTCTCATCTTGCGTTAGTGTAATGCTAGTGCTTGGAAATTTACTTGTATAATCTGCATAAGAATTTATGGCACAAAAACATATTATCGATAAAGTTTTTTTCATAATAATTATTACCTTTTTAAAAAATTTTGTGAAGCGGATTATACAAAAAAAAAAAAATAAGCCATAAAAATCCTAAAAAATTTTGTTGAATTTTTGGGCTTTAATAAGACTTTTTAAATCTTAAATAAAAAAATTTTAAGCTTTTATTAATAAATGTTAGAAAAAATGGAATTTTAAGAATAAATCTATAAATAATATTCTATAATTTGAACTTATCATTTAATTTTAAGGAGAGTCGATGCACCCAGGTAATGTGTTGAACTACGACTATACGGTAGCGAAATACTTTATGTTTGCGACCATATTGTTTGGAATTGTAGGTATGGCGATAGGAACGCTCATAGCATTTCAAATGGCATATCCTGACCTAAACTACTTAGCAGGGGAATACGCCACTTTTTCAAGACTTAGACCGCTACATACTTCAGGCGTAATTTTTGGTTTTATGCTTTCGGGGATTTGGGCTACTTGGTATTATATAGGACAACGCGTTCTTAAAGTTTCTATGGCAGAATCGGCGTTTTTAATGGCAGTAGGCAAACTTCACTTTTGGCTTTATATGATAACGATGATTATCGCTGTTCTTACGCTATTTATGGGAGTAAGCACTTCTAAAGAATATGCCGAGCTTGAATGGCCTCTTGATATCCTTGTGGTATTAGTATGGGTTCTTTGGGGTGTGAGTATCTTTGGACTCATAGGGATTAGACGCGAGAAAACTCTTTACATTTCTCTTTGGTATTACATCGCGACTTTCTTGGGCATCGCTATGCTTTATTTGTTTAATAATATGGAAGTGCCAACCTACTTTATCGCTGGACTTGGAGACTGGTGGCATAGTGTTTCTATGTATGCTGGGACAAATGATGCTTTAGTGCAGTGGTGGTATGGACACAATGCCGTTGCTTTCGTCTTCACCGTGGGAATCATCGCTCAAATTTATTATTTCTTACCAAAAGAAAGCGGACAGCCAATTTTCTCTTACAAGCTTTCTTTATTTGCTTTTTGGGGCTTGATGTTTGTGTATTTATGGGCGGGAGGACACCATTTAATTTATTCGACCGTGCCTGATTGGATGCAAACTATGGGTTCGATTTTTTCCGTTGTTCTTATCTTACCTTCTTGGGGTTCAGCGATTAACATCTTGCTAACAATGAAGGGTGAGTGGAGTCAGTTAAGAGAAAGTCCTCTTATTAAATTTATGATTTTAGCTTCAACTTTCTATATGTTCTCAACTCTTGAAGGTCCTATACTTTCTATTAAGTCAGTGAATGCTCTAGCACACTTTACTGATTGGATTCCAGGGCATGTTCACGATGGCACACTTGGCTGGGTTGGCTTTATGACTATGGCAGCACTTTATCATATGACACCAAGAATGTTTAAAAGAGAGCTTTATAGCAAATCTTTAATGGAGGCACAATTTTGGGTGCAAACAACGGGTATAGTGCTTTATTTCTCATCAATGTGGATAGCAGGTATCACTCAAGGTATGATGTGGAGAGCTACTGATGAATATGGCAGCCTACTTTACACTTTCATCGATACTGTTGAAGTGCTTATGCCTTATTATTGGATAAGAGCGATTGGCGGGTTGTTGTATTTGCTAGGATTCTTTATGTTTGTTTATAATATTTACAAATCAATTAGCTGTGGAAAAGTGCTTGACAAAGAGCCAAAAAGCGCTTCGCCTATGGCAGCATAAAAGGAGAAATAATGTTTGCTTGGTTAGAGAAAAATCCTTTCTTTTTTGCTGTGGCAGTTTTCATCGTCATTGCTTATGCTGGTATTGTTGAAGTTTTACCAAATTTCGCAGATAATGCAAGACCACTTGAGGGCAAAAAACCTTACACCGTTTTAGAGCTTGCTGGAAGACAAGTTTATATTAAAGATAGTTGTAATGCTTGCCATTCTCAGCTTATCCGTCCATTTAAATCTGAAACAGACCGCTATGGTATGTATTCAGTTAGTGGCGAATTTGCTTATGATAGACCATTTTTGTGGGGTTCAAAAAGAACAGGACCTGATTTAGCACGCGTAGGAAATTATAGAACAGCAGATTGGCACGAAAATCATATGCTAGATCCTACTTCTGTGGTGCCTGGCTCTATTATGCCAGCTTATAAGCATATGTTTAGCAATAATGCTGACATTGAAACAGCCTATGCGGAGGCACTCACAGTAAAAAAAGTCTTTAATGTCCCTTATGATGTAGAAGGACAAACTAAACTTGGCACTTGGGAAGAAGCACAAGAGGAAGTTAAGGCTCAAGCGGCTGAGATTGTGGAGCAGATGAAAAATCAAGAGGTTAAAGACGCTTTTGCTAGAGGGGAAATCAAAGAAATCGTTGCATTGATAGCCTATTTAAATAGTTTAAAGTAAGAGTATGCAGAATTTAGAAATTTTTTTTAGCGTCATAGGACAGCTTTTAAGCTTTAATTTGTCCGGTATAGAAAAACGCGAATGGGAGATTTTTCAAGGCTATGGCTTTTTCTCCCTTGTTGTTTTTTTAGTCGTTGTTTTATATGCGTATTGGTTTCATCTTTATAGAAGCGAAAAAAGGGGTGAAAGAAATTATGAAAAATATGCCGACCTTGCTTTAAATGATGAACTTGATGACCGTATTTTAGAAAATAAAAGGAGTGCTTGATGCAATGGTTAAATTTGGAAGATAATATCAATCTTTTATCTTTGATTGGGGCGATTCTTATTATCCTAATCACGCTTGTGGTTGTAGCTAGAATTTTCCAACAGATGAAAGAAAAAAAAGAAAGTGCGGAGCTTAGTGAGCATAATTGGGACGGCATAGGCGAGTATAAAAACCCTATCCCTGTGGGTTGGGCTATTGTATTTTTTCTCACTATTGTTTGGGCGATTTGGTATTTTTTGTTTGGATATCCTTTAAATGCTTATTCAAGAATAGGCGAATATAATGAGGAAGTCGCTGCTCACACAGCCAAATTTGAAGAGAAATTTAAAAATCTTTCCACAGAAGACAAGGTCGCTATGGGTCAAAATTTATTCTTAGTGCAATGCTCCCAGTGCCACGGAATTACCGCTGATGGGATTAATGGCAAGGCTCAAGATTTAAACATTTGGGGTTCTGAAGAAGGGCTTATCGATGTCATCACTAAAGGTTCTAAAGGTATGGGATATCTTATGGGAGAAATGTCTCCAGCAGCTGATTTAGGCATTAGCGAAGAGGATATTCCAGCCGTAGCTGCTTATGTAGCAAAAGAAATTTCAGCCATTAAAAAAACAGCAAACGAAAATTTAGTTGCTAGAGGTAAAGAAGTGTTTGCCACTTGTGTAACTTGCCACGGCGAAGATGGCACGGGCGTTATAGGGGGTGAGGTTATGGCTCCTGATTTAACAAAATATGGCTCTGCTGAATTTGTGGTTGAGGTCTTAAATAGAGGCAAAAATGGTGCGATCGGCTCTATGCCTAAATTTAATAGCGATCTCTTAAGCGATATTCAAAAACAAGCTGTTGGCGAATATGTCATTTCTCTTTCAAGGGGTGAGTAATGGAAAACACTAATCGTTGCGTATTTTCACTTTCGGGTGTTACAGGTATGCTTATAGCGACAGTTTTATTATTGGCGATTTTAGTTGGGCTTACTATTTGGGGTATTAAGGCACAGCAAGATGTTATGCAAAAGCCTTATAAACTTGAAAATCCACAAGCGATCAAGATGATAGGCTCTAAGGAACAAGATCATATAATTATAAAGGACACAAAATGAGTAAAACACTTGAATATTTAATCCTTGTGGGCTTAATCGTTAGTGCTGTGGTAACAGCTTGGTCTGTTTTAACCCTTAATCATCTTAACATAGGATGAAAAAATTTCTTCAAGGTGGCTTTTTAGCCATCTTTTTATCTTCTTTAATGCCTCTTTCTTGTTTTGCGTTAGAGGCGGTGATTTATAATGAAAATGTTTTAAGTCAAAAAGTCAGCAATGAAATTAACCTCATCGGCAAAGAATTATATGAAAAAACGGGAATTTTTTTAGCCATTGCCACTGGAGAACAAAGCTCGTTTGAAAACTTAGTTCAAAAACAAAAAGATTTACCAGAGCCTAATGTCTTGCTAATTCTTTCTAAAAATTCACACAAAGTCGATATAATAGGCTCTAGTGAAGCTTTAAGCTTTTTTGATAAAGAAGCGGTTTTAAGCCCTTATGCTGGCACAGGCACTATATTTCCTATACTAGCCTCTAAAAAAGGCGATATTTATAACGCTGCTCTTTTAAATGGCTATGGCGATATAGCTGATAGACTTGCTAAGTATTTTAATATCAAGCTAGAAAGCTCCATAGGTAATGCCAACAAAGACACGCTAAATATACTTCGCATTTTACTTTATGGCTTTATTTGCTTTGCTTTGCTTTACTACACGCAAAGAAGATTAAAAAAACGAGACACAAAAATAAAAACAAAAAGGAGACGCTTTGGATAAAAAGAAAACTTTTTGGCCTTATGGAATTTTGCTTTCTCTTTTTGCTATTGTTTTAGCTTGTGTGGCGACTATCATTTTTGCAAGTGGGTATCCTGTTTATGAAGACGATAGCTTTTTCTTAAGCTATCAAGAAGTGGAAAACAATTATGATCAAATCGAACTAAAGCAAAAAAAATTTTTTGAAAATTTTGCCTTAATACTTGATGATAGCAAGATAAATTTCGAAGAAAAAATGATTGATGAAAAACGCTCAAAAAAAGCTTATGTTTTAAAAGATGATAATATCACTTTACTTTTAGTCAAACAGCCAGAAGGCAAAATCGAACTAAAAGATATTCATTTAAGTGCTAAACTCACAAGACCTCATACAAGCGAAAATGATATGTTTTTACAAGAAAAAAATGTTAGCATTAAACTCTTTAATAATGGAGCTAAAGCAAAGGCTTATTTATTTAGTTTGCCTACACTTGCAAAAGGCAGGTGGCAGCTTAAAGTAAAGGCTGAAAATAAGGACATTTTAGGCTTTAAAAGTTTTGAGTTTTTCGTGCAATGAAACTTTATGTTTTTAGCTCCTCAAGAAAGATTAAAGAGTATTATCAACAAAGCAAAGGCACAAATGCCCTTATCGACCAAGCCTTAAGCGTAGCCGAATTTTTAGATAAAATTTGCCTAAGTCAAGGCTTTAGAGCTAGTGCTTATGAGCAATTATTATTAATGCAAGAAGCGTGCAAGAAGAGTCAAAATTTAGAACAAAAGCTTGGAATTTCAACCGAATTTTTTGCCTTTTTGAAAAATAATGAATATCTTTTTTCCTTCTTTAGAGAACTTGCCTTAGAAAATAAAAGCATTAAGGACTTGCAAAATAGTGATTATTATGCGAGTTACAATGAGCATTTAGAAATTTTAGACTGCGTTTTTCAAAATTATCTAAATCTTTTAAAAAGAGAAAATTTATACGATGAGCTTTCTTTGCCACTCTCTTACACTCTTAACTTGGACTTTTTGGAAGATTATGAAAGTATTATTTATGATTTGGAGGGTTTTTTAAGCCGTTTTGAGCTTTCTTTACTTTTGCAAATAGCAAAGCATAAAGAGCTTATTTTGCGTTTTAAGACAAGCAAATTTAATCTTGCTTATTTTAAAGAGCTGCCCTTTTTAAAAGATGTAAATTTAAAAGAAAATTACCATTATGAGTTTAACATCACGCAAAATATTTTACTTAAAAAAGAATCTTTAAAGCCAAAAAGTGCCTTTGTAAAAGTTCAGCAATTTGAGCTTAGGATTTTGCAAGCGGCTTTTGTTTTCGATGAAATTTCATCTTTTATAAGAGCGGGACTAAAGGCGGAGGATATTGTCGTCATTACGCCTGATGAGAGCTTTTGCGATTTCTTACGCCTTTTGGATCAAAATAATATGCTTAATTATGCAAGTGGGATTAGCATTAAAGAAAGCCTATTTTATCAAAGATTAAGAAGTCTTTATGAAAGTGCGAATTTGGACGATTTTTATTTTGATGACAATCAAAATTATTTTGACGAAGCACCAAATTTCGACCTGCATAATAGCCTTTTACACTATTTTAAGCTTGATTTTAAGGAATTTAAGGAGCATTTTACTAAAGAGTGTAAATTTTCTTATTTTGAAACCTTGATTAAACAATTTTTAGCAAATGAAAATAGCGAATTAAGCCTTTTTGTAGAAAAGGAGCTTTTTTTCATCAAAAATTTACTTACAAATCAAAAGTTAAATTTAAAGCAAATTTTAGAGCTTTTTTTTATGCAAATTTCTTCTTTCAAACAAAGCTATGTCGGCGGTGGGGCTGTTACTGCTATGGGGATTTTAGAAAGTAGAGGGCTTAGTTTTGATGGGGTGATTGTGGTGGATTTTAATGAAGATCTTATCCCAAAAAGAAGTGTTAATGAGCTATTTTTAAATAATGAAGTGCGTTCTAAAGCTGGACTTATAAGCTATGAAAAAAGAGAAAATTTACAAAGATTTTATTATGAACAGCTTTTTAAAAATGCTAAAAAAATAAGTATTTGCTATGTAGAAAATGAAGAAAAAAGCAGGTCGCGTCTTTTAGAAGACCTTGAATTTAGGCTTGATTTGACTAAGGAATTTAGCCAAAAGGCTTATTTAAACGCCTTAAAACTAAACTATAAAGCAAATATCATCAACCTAGAGCCTCCTCAAGCACCAAAATTAAAACATAATCTTTTCGCCACGCCCCTTTCTTACTCAAGGCTGACTTTATTTTTAGAGTCTAAACGCACTTATTTTTATAAATATATCAAACATTTAAAAGAGCCAAGAGAGCTAAAAATGGACATAAAAGAGCAAAACGATAGAAAGAGGCTTAAAAATTTAGGTATTTTTGTCCATCGTATTTTGGAGCTTTATTATAAACATTATGATTTTTTTGATGAAAAACTTTTTGCTTCCTTGCTTGAAAAAGAGGGGCAAAAAGAGGGACTTGACGCTCTTGATTTAGAACTTTTAAAGATAAAATTTAAAGAATTTGCAAAAAAGGAACAAGAGCGTTTTAAGCAAGGTTACCATATTAAGCATTTAGAACTTAATGTGGATAAAAGCATTATTTTAGAGGGTCAAAGGATAGAGCTTACAGGTAAAATCGACCGCATTGACTCAAATGAGCGTTTTGGGGAGCTGATATTAGACTATAAAAGTGGGAAAATCCCTGAAAAATCCTACCAACTCGCCTTTTATAAGCTTTTATATAATGAAAACGCCCACGCCGCTTTTTATGATTTAAATGATTTTGAGCTTAAAGAAGGTAAAGATACAAAAAGCATTTTTGCCCTTAAAGAGGAGCTTGAAAAGCTTTTAAAAGAGACGGATAAAGAAATCGTTTTTGAAAATGAAAAAAGCGATTTTTGTCCGTATAAATTACTTTATGAAAAAGATTTAAAATGAGTGAATTTAAGCCCTTTTTAGCCCTAGAGGCAAGTGCTGGTAGTGGAAAAACCTTTGCTTTGAGTATGCGTTTTGTTGCTTTGATTTTAAATGGAGCTAAAATTGATGAAATTTTAGCCATTACCTTTACCAAAAAAGCCACAAATGAAATGAAAAAAAGAGTGATAGAAAATTTCTTAACTTTTGACAAAAAAGAAGCCGAAACGAAAGAGCTTTGCAAGCTTTTAGGTAAAGATAAAGAGGAATTAGTCCGCTTAAGAGACGCTAAAAAAGAGGAATTTTTAAGAAAAAATCTAAAAATCTATACCTTTGATGCCTTATTTTCTCAAATTTTACGCTCCTTTGCTTTAAATTTAGGCTTGATGAGTGATTTTGAAAGTGTTGAAAATTCTCAAGATCTAAGAAGGACTTTTTTAAAAAAGCTTTCTAAAGAGGAGCTTAAAAAACTGGCAACTTATATTTTAAAAATTGATGAAAAAGAGCATTTTTTTAATGAGCTTGAAAGCCTTTATCAAAACGCTTATTTTAAAAGTCTTAATATAACAAATCAACCAGATTTATCCAAGCTTCAAAGTGCTTATGATGATTTGAGAAAATACTGCTTAAGTTTTGATAATGAAAAATTAAAAAATAATTTCAAAAGCGAAAAATTACATCTTAAAGAATTTTTAAAAAGTGCTATTATTGACCAATTTGAGGAAAGAAAATATTTGCGAGATTTAGCCCAAGAAGATGTCAATTTTACTGCAAAAAGAGAGCGTTTTTTAGAAAGTTTAAGGCAGTATGCCCTAGAGCTAGAGGACTTTAAAATAGCGAATTTAATGGAACTTTTAAAGATTTTTATCGAGGCAAAAAACGATTTACATAAAAATAAAAATATTTTAAGCTTTAGTGATATTAGCAGAAGGGTTTTAGATCTTATACGAAGTGATTTAAAGGATATGATTTATTTTAGGCTTGATGGGCGTATTAGTCATCTTTTAATTGACGAATTTCAAGACACTAGCGTTGTGCAGTATGAGACTTTAAAACCCATTATCGCCGAGCTTGTGAGTGGAGAGGGTGTGAAAAAAAATCGAAGCTTTTTTTATGTCGGGGACAAAAAGCAAAGCATTTACCGCTTTAGAAATAGCAAAAAAGAGCTTTTTGACCTACTTAGAAACACTTTTACGCAGATTAAAACAGAAAGCCTTGATACAAATTACCGCTCTTTAGGGCATTTAATCGAATTTGTTAATACTCAATTTAAAAATAAATTTGAAAATTTTATCCCTCAAAAGATTTTAGAGCAAAATCAAAATAAAGGCTTTGTTCGCATAGTGCAAAGCGAGGAAACAGACGCTAAAAAGACCAAGCAAGAACTTCTTAAAGTTTTAAAAGAACAGCTTGATTTCCTACATCAAAAAGGTGTTTTGTATGAGAAAATTTGCATTTTATGTTGGCAAAATAATGACGCAAATGAAATTTTAGAATATTTAAAAGAGCATAAAATCCCAGCTTTTACACAAAGTAATATTTTGCTTGAAAATAAGGCTAACGTGCGTTTGGTGTTAGAATATGCAAAATACTGCATTTTTGGCGATGCTTTTTATTTAGAAGTGATGAGGGAATTTTTAGGCTTTGAGCCTGAAAGATTGCAGCTTGATTTAGCTAAAAGTCCTGAGCAAAATGTGCTTTATCTTATTAAAAATTTAAAGCTTGACCTAGCCGATATAGCCTTGCTTCAGTTTTTAGAATATGCCAAGCAAAAGGACAATTTTATGGAGCTTTTATTTAGTCCTTGTCCTTTAAAGATGATGGGCGAGGAAAATTATGGCATTAGCATTATGACCGTGCATAAATCTAAGGGGCTTGAATTTGACTATGTTATCGTGCTTGATAGACTTTCAAAGGGTAAAAATGACAATGAGCAAATTTTACTTGAATACGATATTCAAAAAGGCTGGGAACTAAGGATTAAAAATGCTTTTCACAAAGCCGCGCGTGATACCTCCTATCAAAATTTTTTAGCGAGGATAGAAAAAGCTCAAAAAGATGATGATATTAACAAGCTTTATGTCGCACTTACAAGGGCTAAAAATGCTCTTATTGTCATTAAGAAAAATCCATTTTGCGTTAATGGTAACAATCCAAGCTATTTTAACGGCAAGGGTTATTTAGACCTTGAGTGTTGTGAAATAGGCACTCTTAATGAGCAAACAGCTCCTAAAAACGAGGAGCAAAAAGAGCAAAACACCCTTAAAGAATTTGTCAAAATTCCCCTACAAAATGTCGAAAAAATAGAACTTAAAGAAGAATTTCATTTTGGTAATGCCTTTCATTTTTGTATGCAAAGCTTAAGGCTTCCAAAGGGAGAAAATTTAGAAAATGTCAAGCAAAAAACAAGGGATAAATTCCGCCATTTTTTAAGCGAAGATGAATTTAACGCCCTTTTTAAAAGAGTGCAAAATTTACTTGAAAATAAAGATTTTCAAGCCCTTTTACAAGGTAAAAAATTACTCAAAGAACAGCCGCTTAGTTTTAATGGTGAGCTAAAAAGACTTGATTTACTAGCCTTAGATGAAAAGGAAGCGTTTATCATCGATTATAAAACAGGGGAATTTAATGCTAAAAATGCCGAGCAAATCGCCCTTTACAAACAAGCCATTAAAGAAATTTTAAATAAGCAAAACACAAGGGCTTTTTTGATATATTGCCAAGATGCAATTCAAATTTTAGAAAATTAATGAGAAAATGATGAAGCAATACCTCTACATCGCACAAGGAAGCTTAGAGCCTAGCAAATGCAAAATAGGCATTACAAACGATTTAAATCGCCGCTTGAAAGAATACAACTCCATTACGGGAATTTCAGCTGAAAATTCTTATTCTTATCTTTTTGCCGCCGAGGTGAATGATATGAGGGCTTTAGAACAAGATATTAAAAATAATTTTTCTCACCTAAGAGAACAAAAAAGCCGAGAAATTTATTTTTATAATCCAAGTCTTTTTGATATGTATGTTGATTTCATACAATCAAGCGAACATTTTCTTAAAAAAGTTCTTTTTAAAGAGCCTAAAAAGCCTAATATCGTAAAGCCAAAAGCAGTGCCAAGTATGAAAGAAAGGGGCATTGAAAAAAGAATTGATATTTTAAATAGGGCAAAAAGAGTAAAAGATGATGAATTTTATACGCGTATGGAGGATGTAGAGAAAGAACTCTCAATGTATCCAGCTAAAATTTGGAAAGATAAAGTCGTCTTTTGCAACTGCGATGATGCCATAGGAGTTAAAAGAGACTACACTGACTCTTCTGCTTTTGCCTTATATTTCTTAAAGCATTTCTTTCGCCTTAAGCTTAAAAAGCTTATTTGCACCCATTATAGTGGTAAAGTGGATTTATTTTCTTCGGGACCTAAGGGCTATATTTTTACTAAAGAAGGAGCAAATGAAATCATAGAAACACCAAAGGACTATACGGGGAGTTTTGACTCTGAGCTTTCTCTTAAAATTCTCAACGAGGAAGCTAACATCGTTTGCACTAATCCGCCTTTTTCAAAAGCGATAGAATATTGGGACATTTTAATAAAAAGTAAGAAAAAATTTATCATCATTTCTAATGTTACAATTCCCATAAGCACAGCTTTTATTCCTTATTTTATGAAAAAAAAGATGTGGGCTGGATATAATAGCATTGATGAATATCTTAACCAAAAAAGAATTCCCATAAGAGCTGCGGGACATTTTTTTACAAATTTCCCCATTAAAGATCGCCCTAAAATAAAGCATTTGAAATTCACACCTTTAAAGCAAATTCCTAATGAATATCAAAAATATGACGATAACGGCACACTTTTAGTGGATAATAATTTTATCCCAAATGATTATGATGCACCTTTCGCAGTTTCAGCAAGGCAAATTTTAAATGGAGTTTTAGAGTGTGGTTATGAAATCGTTTCACAAAAGCAATATACACCACTCATTGAAAATAAGCAAAAATTTAAAAGAGTGCTAATCCAAAAAATTAAAGAAAACTAAACTTTAAAAACGCTTAAATTAAGCTAAATTAAAGAAAATATTATTATAATTGCCTTTTTAAAAATTTTTGGCAAAAGGTAAGAAAATGACAAAGATAACAAAGCCAAACGAAGTCAAACGCGAATGGATCGTTTTAGACGCTGAGGGAAAGCGTTTCGGTCGTCTTTTAACAGAGGTGGCGACTATTTTAAGAGGTAAAAATAAGCCTTGTTATACGCCTAATGTTGATTGTGGAGATTATGTCGTCATCATCAATGCTTCAAAAGCTGTTTTCACTGGGGCAAATAAGGCTGAAGATAAGCTTTATCATAGGCATTCTGGCTATTTTGGAAGTGTGAAGAGTGAAAAATTTGGAGATTTACTTGAAAAAAACCCTGCAAAGCTTTATAAATTAGCCGTTAGAGGTATGCTTCCTAAAACAAATTTGGGTAGAGCTATGCTTAAAAAACTTAAAATTTACGCAGGAAGTGAGCATCCTCACACCGCACAAATCGCTAAAGAAGGAAAATAATTATGGCAAAAGCAACATACGCAACAGGTAAAAGAAAAACCGCTATCGCTAAGGTTTGGGTTAAGGCAGGTAGTGGGAAAATCAGCGTCAATGGAGTGGATTTAAACACTTGGCTTGGAGGACACGAGGCGATAAAACTTAAAGTCGTGCAACCCCTACTTGTAACAAAACAAGAAGCAAGTATGGATATACGCGCAACGACTTTAGGAGGAGGCTACTCCGCACAAGCTGAAGCTTTAAGACACGGAATTTCAAGGGCTTTAGCTGCTATGGACGCTGACTTTAGAGCCTTACTTAAACCGCAAGGCTTATTAACAAGAGATAGTAGAAGCGTAGAGCGTAAGAAATACGGACGCAGAAAGGCAAGAAGAAGTCCGCAGTTTTCTAAGCGTTAATGTGGATTTTAAATTCATTTTTGAAAGGTTTGTGATGAAAAAAATATTTTTATGTTTAGGTTTAGCAAGTGCTTTATTTGCAACGGATAATAGTGTCAAATTTGAACTAACCCCTACTTTTAGTTTTAATAAATTTGAGGGAAATTTAGACCTTGATGATAGGGCAGCCCCTGGTGTGAGACTTGGCTATCATTTTGATGATTTTTGGCTTGACCAGCTTGAGCTTGGCTTGGAGCATTATTCTAATGTAAAATATTCTAACACTGATAGAACAAATCTTACGAAAGTATTTTTAAGTGCGATTAAGGGCATTGATGTAGGTGAAAGCTTTTACTTTTATGGTTTAGCTGGTGGAGGTTATGAAAGATTTTCTAACGAGCAGTTTAACAATGAAAGCGGCGGTTTTGGACATTATGGTGCGGGTATGAAGTATAAACTTACAGATTCTTTAGCTTTAAGACTTGAGACAAGGGACCAAATAAGCTTCCACGAAGCAAATCATAACTGGGTTACTACGCTTGGTGTAAGTTTTGGCTTTGGCAGTGCAAAAGACGGAGCAGTTAGTAGAACTAGCTCCAAAGTAAAGGCTATTTGCCCAGTGCAGCCAAGAGAAGGTGCTTTGCTTGATGAAAATGGCTGCGAAAAGACTATTAGCCTAGAAGGACATTTTGAATTTGATAAAACGACTATAAATCCAGCTTTTGAAAGCAGAATTCAAAATATCGCCAAAGTCCTAGAAGAAAATGAAAAATACAATACCATTTTAGAAGGACACACAGATAACACAGGCTCAAGAGCTTATAACCAAAAGCTTTCTGAACGCCGCGCACAAAGAGTCGCAAATGAGCTTATGAAATTTGGCATAGAAAAAAGTCGCATTGAAGTTAAAGGCTATGGGCAAGATAAACCACGCTCAAGCAACGAAACAAAAGAAGGTAGAGCGGATAATAGAAGAGTTGAAGCAAGATTTTTCCTCGCTCAATGAAAGATAAAACTCTTCTTTTCGACCTAGATGGCACCTTGATAGACTCAACGTCTGCCATCTTAAATTCTTTTCACTTCGCCTTTGAAAAGCTGGGCTTAAAGCCTAGCTTAGATGAGGATATTAAACGCTTAATAGGGCTTCCACTTGATGAAGCTTTTAAAGTGCTTTGTAAAGAAAAGGCATATTTAGCCGAGCAATTTGTCGATTTTTATAGAGAAAAATACCGCACCATTTATTTAGACCAAACCACGCTTTTGCCTTTAGCTAAAGAGGCTTTAGAATTAGCCAACGAATTTGCAGATTTAGCGGTTGTAACGACTAAGGGGTCGCAATTTACTAAGCCTTTGCTAGATTTTTTAGGAGTGGGACATTTCTTTAAAAGCATAGTGGGGCGTAATGATGTGCAGTTTGCAAAACCTCACCCAGAGCCTATTTTAACGGCATTAAAAAGATTAAATAAAGACAAAACTCACGCTTTTATGATAGGCGATACTCAATTTGACATTTTAGCGGCTAAGGCGGCAGGAATTTCTCATATAGCCTTAAGCTGTGGTTATGAAAGTATAGAAAGCCTACAAAAATATAGCGATTGTATCAAAAATAACGCTTATGAAGCAGTAAAGCATATAGCAAATTTATAATTTTTACTTCACATTAACTTCACAAAAAAATGTTAAAGTTCTCTTATCAATTTAAAGGAGAAACAATGAAAACAAAAATCGCTCTAGCAGCTTTACTAAGTGCAGGTGTGCTTTACGCACAAGATATAGTTATAAGTCCAGCCCAGCTTCCTAACAATGTACAAAGCTTTTTAAACACACATTTTAAGGGTGTTAATATAGGACTTGCAAAAAAAGACCTAGATTCTTACGATGTAACTTTGACGGACGGAACGGAAGTTGATTTTATCATCAATGGAGAATGGAAGGAAGTTGATGGTAAATATAAGGCTATTCCGCTTGGATTCTTACCTTCTACTCTTGTAGCTAAAGTGCAAGTGAGCCAACCAAACGCACAAATTTTCAAAGTCGAAAAGCAAATTAACGGCTATAAATTTAAATTTAATAATAATATGGAAGTTTATACAGACTTTAATGGCAATATTTTGGGGCAAAAATTTGACGATTAAGCGTTAAAAAGGGAATTTAGTTTTTCTAAATTTCCTTGCATTATTTTCAAATTTTCCTCTACATCTTTTTTAAGATTGACAAAGAAAGGATTCGCCAAACAGGCGATCAAAACACGCCCTTCTTTAGCAAAATAGCTCGAAAGCTCGAAATTTTTTCTCACCACTTTTTCATAAATTTGCTCTTCATCGCCACCATTTAACACCTGCTTTGAAATCAAACAAATTCCACAAAAAAGACGCCCCAAATGATCCTTAAATTTCACATCATACAAGGCAAAATTTTTAAATTTAATGCCCTTTTCGCAATGAAATTCCCTTAAATCTTCGCTTAATTTAAATTGTATAAATTCCTCGCGTGAAAGCTCATTAATAGGAAAATACGCCTTATGACGCATTAAAAAAAGCTTTAAAACGCTAGTTTCAAGCTCCTTTTTGCTTTTTATAAGCTTTTTGCTTGTAAGGCGGTAAAAAAATACGCCTACAAACATAGCACCAATAATAGCAATCACCATATCTTTGATAAAAACAAAAGCTAAAAAGCCCACCAGTAAAGCTTCAATGAAACTTAGGAATTTCAAAATTCCTAAGCGTTTTAAGATATAGAGCCTTTGACTTTCTAAATTTGCCATTAAGATTTGCTCTTTTCCATCCTCTTTCTTTGAGTCGGGTCAAGATAGCGTTTTCTCACACGCACATTAAGCGGCGTTACCTCTACAAGCTCATCCTCCTCTATCCACTCCAGTGCGCGCTCAAGGCTCAGTTTTCTAGGCGGCACAAGCTTTATCGCATCATCGCTTCCACTTGCCCTAACATTAGTAAGATTTTTACCCTTGATAGGATTCACATCTAAGTCATTATTACGGCTATGCTCCCCTATAATCATCCCTGTATAAACCTTAGTCTGCGGCTCGATAAAAAGCACACCTCTATTTTGCAAATTAAAAAGAGAATAGCCCAAAGCCACGCCATTTTCCATAGAGATTAAAGCACCATTTGCTCTTTTTTCCACTGCTCCGCTAAAAGGTCGAAATTCTAAAAAGCTATGATTCATCACGCCCTCGCCCTTAGTATCCGTTAAAAACTGGCTTCTAAAGCCTATAAGTCCCCTTGCTGGGATTTCAAACTCAAGCCTTGTTTGTCCATCTCCTGTGGGCGACATCGTTTTCATTTCTGCTTTTCTTTTGCCTAGTTTTTCAATGACTGCTCCGCTAAATTCCTCCGGCACATCGATGACTAAATGCTCAAAAGGCTCGGTTTTCACGCCGTCTTCGTTTTTGACAATTACTTCAGGGCGTCCCATACAAAACTCAAAGCCTTCTCTACGCATATTTTCTGCTAAAATAGTGATTTGTAGCTCGCCCCTGCCGCTGACTTTAAATTTACCCTCGCCACTGCTTTCATATTTCATAGCGATGTTAGTTTTCATTTCTGCTTCTAGGCGTTCGGCGATTTTGTTAGAGGTTACATGCTTTCCCTCCGTGCCAGCAAGAGGTCCGTCATTAACGGCAAAAACTATGCTTAAAGTTGGCTCCTCAATGTGAAGGGGGTCTAAAGGCATAGGATTGTTAGGACAAACGACACTATCTCCTACATCTAAGGTTTCAAAACCTGCAATAGCCACGATATCCCCACTACCTGCCTCTTCGATATCCATTTTTTCTAAGCCCATAAAGCCTATGAGTTTGGAAATTCTGCCATTAACCTTTTCGCCGTCTGCTTTGACTAACATTACAGATTGATTTTTCTTTACAACGCCATTAAAAATTCTTGCTATGCCTATTTTACCGACAAAATTATCATAGCCTAGTGTGAAAACTTGAAGTTGGAGAGGATTTTGCTTATCTCCGCTTGGAGCGGGAACTCTTTCAAGGATTGTTTTAAAAAGTGGCTCCATATTATCACTTGTATCGTTTAGATCAAGTTTCGCATAGCCATTTTTAGCCGCCGCATAAACAATAGCAAAATCAAGCTGCTCGTCATTTGCGTCCAAGGCGACAAAGAGGTCAAAAATTTCATTAATCACGCGCTCAGGATCGGCGGCTGGTTTATCAATTTTATTAATCACAACTATGGGTTTTAAGCCAAGCTGCAAAGCCTTTTTAACCACGAATTTAGTTTGAGGCATCACGCCCTCTTGTGCATCGACTAAGAGCAATACTCCATCAATCATCTTTAAAACCCGTTCAACCTCGCCGCCAAAATCAGCGTGTCCGGGGGTATCGATGATGTTGATTTTCGTGCCTTTGTAATTAATGGCTGTGTTTTTAGAAAGTATGGTAATGCCCCTTTCTTTCTCTATATCATTACTATCCATAACGCGTTCTGCGATTTGCTCTCTTTCGCTAAAAGTGCCTGATTGCTTTAAAAGCTCATCGACCATAGTCGTTTTTCCGTGATCAACATGGGCGATGACGGCTATGTTTCTTATATTTTCCATTGTAACTCCCAAAGATTTAAAAGGGCTAATTATATAAAAACTTTGCTTAAAGATTGAAAATTTAACTATGACAAAGTTGGAATACTTTTTGCTTTAGTATCTGCAAGACTTAATTTTGAAAGGATACAAAATGTCAAAACCACTTAACGAAGTGCTTTTAAGCGAAATTTTTAACGCAGAGTGTGAAGCAAGGGAAAGCGAAACATTAATGCAAGTTCTTAATTTACTAGAAATTTTAAAAAGTGAAAAAAATAATAAAATGGCACGAATTTCAAGCGAATTAAGCGAACTTTTAGACAATGAGAAAAATTTCAAAAAAATTTCAAAAGCAAAGAATTTAAATGAGCTTTTAGAGCTTTTAACGAAATTACAAAAAGATAAAATGATAAAAGTTTATGAAAATTCTTATTTAGAAAAAAAATTTCCAGCCCTAACAAAGGACAATTTTTTAAAATAAACTAAGGATTAAAAATGTCAAATTTAGCCCCACAAAGCGAGATTTTAAATCTCGCCCCAAGTAAAACTAGTCAAACTTCTTTTAGTAAAACGATTAAAAATAATCCAAAAGAAGAAAAAGCTGGTGAAAATGAAAGGGAGAGCTTTTTAAATGCTTTACTTGCCTCCATTGAGGAGACAAATGAGCATTTGCCAACGCATATGAAGATAAGCGAAAGCGAAATCGTGGGTGAAGTGATACAAAAATTACAAATCGGCAATTTTGATGAGGGGGATAAAATAAGCGTTTTTGAATCCGCCCCTCTAATGCAAATTTTATCCGTGCTTGATAAATTAAAAACGGATCTTTCTAATGTAAAATTAGCCAATCTTGCAAATAATAATACCCTTTTACAACTCATCAAAAATGAAAATAATTTTAATGCTCTTAAAAATGCAAACAGCTTAGGAGAGCTTTTAAATTTGGCTAAAGATATGGGACTTGAGGTTAGGGACATTAAGGTCGATAGATTGCTTGATTTGAAAGCGACTTTTCCAAATTTAGATAAAAAAGACTTTTTTAAGGGGGCTATTGATAATGTTTTTAAAGAAGTTTTAAATCATAAATTAGCCCATATAGAAAAAGGCTTAGATAAAAATTTGCACACGCAAAATAAAACACCTGCAAAAACAAATGAGGCAAATTCCTTGCTTTCTAAAACTTTGCAAAATTTAGACTCTCTTATCAAAAAAGAGGATAAAACTCATCAGTTTGATAAAGCTAAAAAAGAAAACGATGAGGAGATAGAGCTAAAAATCCCTATAAAAACTAATAAAAATGAAATTTTAAACGAAGTTGTAGAAAAATTTTCACAAAAAACTAAAATCAATGAAAAAGAAACGCAAAGCAAAGAAACTCTTAAACTCAAAGAAGAAATAAAAGAGCCAAATTTAGAACCTAAAAAAGAGAATTTAAACATTCAAAAGGAAAATTTTAAGACTCAAAATTTAAAAGAGATGACTCATTTGGGCAAAGAGCCTTTAAATAAACCTGATGAAAATGTCAATTTACAAGAAAAAACTAAATCCCCTCTCAAAGAAGCCGTTTTAAATGCTACTTTAGGTAAAGATATAGCAAAAGAAACGATAAAAGAAACGCCCAATGTTAAAGATTTCATGCAACCTGATGAAAATGTCAATTTACAAGAAAAAACTAAATCCCCTCTCAAAGAAACCGTTTTAAATGCTACTTTAGGTAAAGATATAGCAAAAGAAACGATAAAAGAAACGCCCAATGTTAAAGATTTCATGCAAAAAGAATTTACACAAAAAGAAACTAGCAAAGAAAATCTTAAAGATGTGAAATTAAATCATCTTAGCGAGGGATTAAAAATCACAAGCGAAAATTTAACAAAAGTCGTGCAAAATAAAACGAGTGAAAATCTTTTTAGCGAACTTTTAAATAAAGAAACAAATAAAGAATTATTCACTAAAGAAAATGGCGAAAATACCGCCAATACAGAAAAGTCTGGCATAGATGATTTAAATAATCTTGTCAAAGATTTAAGCAGGGTGAGTCAAAATCAAAAAATCATCTCTCCAAAAGAGACCTTACAATACTTTTCTAAAGATTTAAAAGAGGCTATGGAACAGTATAAAGCGCCTGTTACCAAACTAAGCATTACGCTTAATCCTTCAAATTTGGGTGAAGTTGAAGTAACTTTAGTGCAAAGAGGAGCAAATCTTCACATTAATTTTAATTCCAATCATAATGCGATGAATTTATTTTTACAGCACCAAGCTGAATTTAAAAATTCTCTTGTAAATATGGGTTTTACAGGGCTTGAGATGAATTTTAGCGACCAAGGTAAAAAAGAACAGCAGCAAGAAAAGAAAGCAAAATCACATTATTATGAAGAAAATTTTGAAGAAGAAAATAGTCCTAAAATTAATTTAGAACTTGTTTTGGCAAAATATTTTTAAAGTGGAACAGTTATTGCTAAAACTATAAAAAAACAAAGGAGTGAAAGATGCAAACAAGTTGGAATCCAAATTTAAACTGGCAAAATGGAAGCGGTGGGACTCAGCAAAAACCTGAGGAAAACTGGAACCCTAATCTTAACTGGCAAAATAAACCTCAAACAGAGGATACACAAAAGCCTACAACTCCAAATCAAGGTAACCCAGGTGCAGAGCTAGATAAAGATGCGTTTTTAAAACTTCTTTTAATCGAAATGCAGCATCAAGATCCAACTGACCCTATGGATAGTGATAAAATGCTCACGCAGACCTCGCAGCTTGCCGCTCTTGAAATGCAGCAAAATACCAACAACGCCATGCAGAAAATGGTCGCGCAAATGGAAAAACTCTCAAACGCTATGGGAACAAGCCAAAGCATAGGTGCCTTAGGAGCTATCGGTAAAATGGCAACCGTTGCAGATAACAAAATCAAGCTTACAGGATCTAATGAAGTTATCGCCCTTAAGATGTATTTACCAGAAGCGTCAAATAAAGACGGAATTACCCTAGAAGTCTATGATAAAGATAATAAGCTTGTTTATACGGAAAAAGCGAGCGAGGGCAAGGAAACTCCGAGCGGACTCTTTACTATGGAGTGGCCGGGTAGAAATAATGACGGCGTTTATGCAGGGGATGGAAAATATACGGTTAAAATCGTCTATAACAATCAGCAAGGTGAGAAAGTAACAGCAAGCTATGGAACTTATCCTATCGAGGGTGTAGTGTTTAAAAAAGGGGTTGCCTATGCAAAAATGGCAGGGCAAGAAGTGCCATTTGACGCTTTAGGGGAGATTACAGATTATAAATTTAGTCTAGGTTCTAATAACTCGAACAATAATACAGGTGGAGATAGCGAAAAGCCAGAAACTGACAACAAACCAACAGACCCTAATGCAAAACCCGAAGAAAAACCTAAGGTTTAAGCAATGATGGGTGCATTTTATAACGGAATAAGTGGTGTTAAAACAAATAGTTTTGGTATTGACATCAGTGCGAATAATATAGCAAATGTCAATACCACAGGCTTTAAGTATTCTAATGCTGAATTTAAGGACATTTTTTATAGCACTATCACTTCGCAATCAACTAACCCAGCTCAAGGAGGATATGGTTCAACGCAAGCTTCTTCAAAACTAGTTTTTGAACAAGGCTCTCCTGTGGCAAGTGAGGGGGAATTTGATGTGGCTTTGCAAGGAAAGGGCTTTTTTGGTGTTTTGGGTGCTGATGGTATGCCTTATTACACTAGAAATGGGGCTTTTAAACGCGATGCAAATGGGCATTTGGTAGATTCTTATGGAAATTTTGTGTTAGGCACGATGAATCCAGCCTTTCAGGGTATAACATATAGCGATAGAGTAGCAGGGCTTATGGGCGATTACTTAAACACAGGAACACCCGTTAATAATGGCTTTACGGTAAATTCTAATGACAAATTTACTTTAGGCACCACAGGTTCACAAGGAGCTTTACAAGTGCCTATAAATATGTATCTTCCTCCAAAAGTTACGCAAAATGTGCAGTGGAAGGGAAATTTAAATACCAACACAAAAACTGAAGTTGTAACCATCGATTTAAATCCTAACAATTTTAAAGTGGAAAAAACACCAGATGGAAAATTTAAAGTCAGCGGAAGTGTAAGTAAAAATGAGGTTTTTAGTGCTAAGGAAAATGATAGAATTTTGCTTAATTTCATTGATAAAAATAGCGTTAAACAAAGCTTTGAAGCGACTTTGGATAAGGATTTAAATTTTGTTAGTAAAGAGCTTGACTTAAAGGGTTTAGATACCGACTCTATCAAGCTTGAATCCGCACAAATTAGCACGGAACAGCAAAAGGCAAATAAGGACATTTTAGAAGCTCCAATTTATAACGCTGATGGGAGCAAAAGCACACTAAGACTGACTTTAGAGAGAATTTTGCCTCAAGTAGGCGATACTATGGTATATAAAGCAAGCGCACAAATTTACAATGCTAAAGGCGAAGCGGTAGGAGAGCCAACTGAAGGAAGTATGACCTTTAATCAACACGGAGCCTTATTAAGCAATGACATTAAAAGCGTTAATAACCCTGAAGGAGGAATGATTAACATTGATCTAGGAACGCCTTATGATCCTAATATAGCAGGAAGTGGTTATAGTGGAATTTATGTTCAAGCGGGAAAAGAAAAAAATGTCATCACAAGACACGATGGCATAGCGGAAGGATTTTTCGACCAATACAGAATAGGCGATGGAGGTGAGTTAATCGCTCAATTTAGCAATGGACAAACCACAATAGTCGGCAAAATCGCCCTTTATAACTTCATCAACGAACAAGGCTTAATGGCTATGGGAGATAATATCTTCGCGGCTACGGGAAATAGTGGCGAGGCAAGTTTTATAATGAAAGATGGGGAAATTGTCAATACTGCTAAATTTAAAGGAGGCTTTTTAGAGCAGTCTAATGTCAATTTAAGTATGGAGCTTTCTAATCTTATCGTTACACAAAGGGCTTTTGATGCAAGCTCTAAAAGCATCACTACAAGCGATCAAATGATACAAAAAGCCATTAATATGAAAAAATAAGTCCTAAAATAGGACTTATTGACACATAAAATCTTTTGCACTATAATTTTTCGATTCTCAAAAAAGAATTAAAATGAAAATCAAAAAGGACACAAAATGAGACAATATGAAACTTATCGATGCCAAAAATGTGGCAATGAGGTTGAGGTGCAAAATGTAGGTGGTGGAACTTTAACTTGCTGTAATGAGCCTATGCAGTGCATTACGAAAGATTTAACTGCCATAAATTTAATGAAAGCTTTCGCAGGTGAGTCAATGGCAAGAAACAAATATGATCTTTTTGCCGATATCGCCGAAGAAGAAGGCTGGCACGCTGTGGCAAGGCATTTTAGAGAAGCCGCAGAAAATGAAAAATGGCACGCTAGAGCGGAATTTAAGGCTTATCACGAATTAGTCGATGGTAAGGCTTTAGACATCACGACTAAAAATCTCGTTTGTGCGGCTGAAGGGGAAAATTACGAGCATACTATAATGTATCCTAATTTTGCAAAAATCGCAGAAGATGAGGGTAAAAAGGCTATCGCTAGGCTTTTTACAGCCATAGGTAAAGTGGAGATAGAGCACGAAAGGGAGTATTTAGCCCTTAAAAAAATGCTTGAAGAAGAGGAATTTTTTAATAGCGAAGTTGAAGAATTATGGGTTTGCGAAGTGTGCGGACATATTCATCGTGGCAAAAAAGCTCCAGCAGCCTGTCCTTTATGTAAAGCGCCAAAAGAGTATTTTAAAAGAGAATTTTTAGGCTAATGCTTGTTGGTATCGATGAGGCGGGGCGAGGAGCTTTAGCTGGACCTTTATTTATGGCGGCTTGTGAGCTTTTAAAGCCCCTTAATGAGCTTAAAGATTCCAAAAAATTAAGTGAAAAAAAGCGTGAAAAACTTTATAATGAAATTATCTTAAATTCAAATTATCTCATTTTCGCCTTTTCAAACGCCCAAATTGACACGCTAGGGCTTAGTAAGTGTCTGCAAAGAGGACTTGAGATCATTCATTTGCATTTTGAAAAGCAAAGAAAAATTTTTGACGGCAATACAAATTACGGTGTTTTAGGTGTAGAAAATTTAATCAAGGCTGATAGCCTTATCGCCGAAGTAAGTGCGGCTAGCATTTTAGCTAAGGTTAGCAGAGATAAGGTGATGCAATTTTTAGCCTTAAAATACCCACAATATGGCTTTGAAATTCATAAAGCCTACGGCACAAAAGCACATAGAGAAAGCATAGCAAAATACGGAGCTTGTAAGCTTCACCGCTTAAGCTTTAAACTCACATAAAGCCCTTAAATCCCATAAAAGCAAGATAAATTCCATACCCTACTATCAAAATGGACGAAAGAGCTGAAAAAAGGTGGCTAAAACGCTCTTTAATATAATTTGAAACATAAGTGAAAAAAAGTAAAGCGGGCAAGGTAGAAAGCCCGAAAATAAGCATAATTAAAGTAGAATCGATAATGCTTGACTGACTTAAAGCACTAGCTAAGAAAAAATAAACCAAACCACAAGGCACAAAACCATTACAAAAACCTAAAATCAAAGCACCCTTAAAGCCTTTAAAATGAAGAGCTTTTTTAGCAAGTTTTGAGAAAAAAAGCTCCCACAAAATATTTCTTTCTAAAAAATTTAAAATCTGTCCTTTGAAAAATAAGGCTAAACCCAAAATACTCACAAAAATACCCAAAACAAAAAAACTAAAACTTTGAATTTTTGCATTAAAAGCAAGTAAAGAACCAAAAATTCCACACAAAATTCCAAGTAAAACATAAGCAAAAATACGCGATAAATGATAAGATAAATTTAATAAAAAAGGATTTTTAGCCTTGGAGCTTATCTTTAAAAAAGCGAGATTAAATCCCCCGCACATCGCATAGCAATGGCTAAAGCTCGACAAAAAGGCTATGGATATAATGCTAATGATTTCACTCAAAGCAAATTCGCAAATTCTTTAAAGATATATTTACTCTCATGAGGACCTGAGGAGCTTTCTGGGTGATGCTGCACGGAAATAATGGGATAGTCTTTATATCTCACGCCCTCGACATTATCGCCAAATAAATTTCTATGCGTAATAACCGCAACTTCACAAAGTTCTTCTGGGACATTATAATTATGATTTTGTGCGGTAATTTCGACTTTTTTATTTTCTAAATTAATCACAGGGTGATTTGCTCCGTGCTGACCGAATTTCATCTTATAAGTTTCATAACCAAAGGCATTACTTAAAAGCTGGTGTCCTAAACAAATGCCAAGCATTGGAATTTTAGCTTCTGCAAGTTTTCTAATCTCTGCAATTTCATTTTTTAAAATTTTAGGCTCACCCGGACCATTAGAGAGAAAAACGCCGTGAATTTCACCCTTTTTAAAAAGAGTGATTAATTCTTGTGCTTTCACATTGTAAGGGAAAACTTCGACAGCCAAATTTGCATCCACAAGTTCGTTTAAAATATTTCTTTTAACACCATAATCAATTACGGCGATTTTTTTCTTTGCTTTTTTAGGCTCATTATAAGTTTTGCCGTTCCATACGCCTTGCTCGTGTTTATAGGGCTTTTTAGTCGAAACTTCTTTGACAAAATTCACCTCATCGATCTTTTTACTTGCCAAAAGCTTTTCTTTAAGGTCCTCTTTATTTGAAATTTCTGTCGAAACAATGGCTCTTAAATTTCCGCTATCTCGTATGAGTTTAACCAAAAAACGCGTATCTATATCACAAATTCCTATTTTTTGATGCTTTTTAAGATAAGTATCTAAACTTTCCTTTGCTCTATAATTAGAAAAAGTGGAGCTAAACTCACGCACCAAAATTCCACTCGCAAAAATATCCTTGCTCTCGTCATCGTCCTCATTTGTGCCGACTATGCCGATTTCTGGCATAGAAAAGACGATGAATTGCCCTGCATAAGAAGGGTCTGAAATTATCTCTTGATAACCACTCATCGAGGTATTAAAAACAAGCTCTCCCAAAAAGGTCCCCCCACAGCCAAAAGCCCTAGCACTTAAAAAGACATCGTTTTCTAAATAAATATAAGCCTTCAAAACATACCCTTTTTTCTAAGCTCTTCTTGGTAAAGCTTTTCAAAGATAAGCTCATATTCTTCACTTCCTGGCACGGGCTTATTTTTATAATTACTAATCTTATCATAAACATCATCTTCGATTGTTTCATAAATTTTTAAATAATCTTCAATGCTTGAAAAAATGAGATTTTTTACCCTATTTTCACTCACAATGAAATTAATATAATCATTTTCAACAAGTGCATTTAAAATTTGATGAGAAAGGCGACTGTGTCTTTCCTCTTTATCTAAAATCACATCATATTCAGCAGCCAACTTTCGCTTCACAAGCCAAAACATATTTTTTCTATCAACTTGCATAAGTTCCATTTCATCTTCTTGCTTTTCAAGCAATTCTCTCGCTCTTTCGTCTAATTTTTTTTCTTTATTTAAATCCTCTTCTAAAATATTTTTTACGCATAAATTTAATTTTTCCAACTGGTCTTTAATCTCTATAAAAGAAGAATGGCTAATATCAAGCATAATTTTATTTGCTATATAGGGGATATGTGGAAATTTAATACGCATCTTTAAACCTTTATTTTTAATTTGAAATGATAGCTTATTTTCGGTAAAAAATGGTAATAAAAGCCTTAATTACTCGCGTTATTTTCCGTAGTATTGTCGCTTTTATCTTCTTCTTTTTTGTCTAAGTTTTGAAGCAGTAAAGTTAGCTCACTAGCCTTTTGTGGGTCCATTTTAGAAAGTATGCCTGAAATTTTTCTAGACTCTAAAGAAAGCATTATTTTACTAGCCTCTTCAGCGTCCATTTGACTTAAAACATCTGCCACAGCCGTATCTTTCATTTGAGAATAAATTTCTTTAATGCGACCCTCTGTTTTATTATTGATAGAATTTAAAATTTCCTCATTTTGCTTTAAAAGCCTTTCATTTTCCTCTCTTAAACTTTCAATCTTAGCTAAAGTCGCATTGACCTCGGCTTCTTTTTGATTTAAAGCGTTCATTTTTTCTTTTTGTAAGCTTTCAAAAGAAGCTTTAAAAGCCTCTAAAGCTTGTCTAGCTTCATCAAATTCGCGTGTTTGAATTTCTAGCTCTCCCTTTCTTGATTCAAAATATTGCTGACAATCCTCCGCAAAAACAACTCCAAAAAATAGTGCTAAAATTACAATTTTTCTATTCATCTTTATCCTTTTTAAAAAAACGACTAATCGCAAGCTCATCGAGGAATTTTTCCTCCGCTTTTTGCATAGCCTTTTGCATAGCCTTAAGCTCTTCACTTTGCAAATATTTTATCTTTTCATAATCTAAATGTGCTTTTTTGTATAAAAATTGATAATGATTAACTTCTTTATGAGAAAGCTCTACTTTTTCCTTAGCCCTAGCCAAAGCCTCTCTCGCAACACCTTCCATAAAAACATTTGCTCTTAACTCCTCACTTGAAATTTGACCCTTTAAAGAACCTAAATTTAACAACTCCTCCTGTGCTAACCCCAAAAGTCTCTCATTTTCTTTTTGCCTTTGCAAGGCGGCGTTTAAGTCTGTTTGTGCCTTGTCAAACTGCTGTTTTTTGACCTTGATAACGGCGTTAAATTTGCTTTTCATAAGATGATAGTGTCATCTCTTTCCGCACTTGTAGAAATGAGCTTTACCTTTACGCCGACTAATTCTTCAAGTCTAGCAATATATTTTTTAGCATTTTGCGGCAACAGGTCAAAATCTCGTATCCCAAAGACCTTATCCCAGCCATCAATTTCTTCATAAATGGGCTTAACTTTTTCTAAATCGCTTGGCATATAGTCAATTTCTTCACCCTCATACTCATAAGCACGGCAAATTTTAACCTTCTCAAAGCCGTCCAAAACATCAAGCTTCATCAAGGCTAAATGATCAAGTCCATTAAGCCTTGCTGTATATCTTACTGCCACAGCGTCAAACCATCCGCACCTTCTTTTACGCCCAGTGCTAACGCCTATTTCCTTGCCTATCCTTGCGATTTTCTCTCCCTCTTCGCCCTTATCCTCGCTAGGAAAAGCTCCATTTCCCACCCGAGTCGCATAGGCTTTTACTATACCTGTGATAGAACCAGCCTCCTTAGGATTTAGCCCAAGTCCCGTTAAAGCCCCTGCTGAAATGGTATTTGAGCTTGTTACAAAAGGATAAGTGCCGTGGTCAATATCTAGCATAGAGCCTTGCGCCCCCTCTAAAAGCACCCTTTTATCTTCATCTAATGCCTTCCAAAGCAATCTAGTCGTATCGGTAATATAAGGCGTTAAAATTTCACTAAAACGCTTTAAATCAACCAAAAGCTCATCTTGATTTGGAATTTCCACACCTAAAAATTCCAAAAAAGTTTGATTATTTTCAAAATCTCTCATCAAATTTTCGCATAATTTTTCAGGCTCTAAAAGCTCGGCAACTCTGTGTCCTACGCGGTTAATCTTATCTGCATAGCTAGGTCCTATACCCTTGCCTGTCGTGCCTATGGCGTTTTTGCCTTTAAGTTTTTCTTTTGCTAAGTCTATTAAGGAGTGGTGTTTTAAATTTAAATGCGCCCTATCGCTAATATAAAGTCGTCCTTTAAGATTGTCAAATTGTGCCATTTCGGCGATTAAAATCTCAGGCGAAACAACTACGCCATTACCTATGATATTAATGCAGTTTTGATGTAAAACACCTGATGGTATTAAGTGAAGTGCATAGCGGACACCATTGACCCAAATGGTATGCCCAGCATTATGCCCCCCCGCACTTCGGCATACAAAATCATAATTTTCACATAATTTATCGACTACTTTACCTTTACCCTCATCACCCCATTGAATTCCTACGACTATATCAGCCTTACTCATCGTTTTCCTTTTTTATGGCGAGAAGATGAGAGAATCGAACTCCCCAAAGAATAGCCAGCTACCCTTTCATCTGATTTGAAGTCAGTGGCGCTCACCAGAGTCGCTTATCTTCCGCTTTGATTATAGCATTTTAAGTCAATTTTACAAAATAAGCACTAACTCCTTTTTTCCAAGCTTAAAGAACGCATAATTTTATGCCAAAGCTTAGTATTACCAAGCCAAGCTCTCTTATATGCCTCACCTTTTTTATGCGTATCGTTAAAAAGATATTCTATAAAATGTAGCTTTTCTCCCCACTCTAACTCAACTTTTTTCATTTCCTTACAATTTAAATCGTGGCGGATATTAATAAGAGTATATTTTGCGTGATGAAACGCTCATAGTCACACTCTAAACTCTCCTCAAAAGAAAAATCGTGCATAGAACGCATCCCATTTTGCCTATCTCTTACCCAACGCTTATTTGTGGTGCTAGGCACTTCTTCGTATTCTTTGAAAAAATTTGCAAAATCCTCTTCAAAACAAGCATTAATATCACTTAAAGTATAAAGTCCTAGCCAGTCAAAGGGGGAAGAAAAAGTGCGTAATTTAAATTTTCTCAAATAAAACGCCACCTTACAACCCCCACCTGCACTTATAAAAACATCGGCTCTAAATCTTGTGTGGCGTTTAAAAAATGGTAGAAAATCAATCACCCAAATCAGGCTTCATCTCTAAAATTTTCCAAGGAAGCCCCTGTGAATTAAGTTCGTCCATAAAAGGCTTAGCGTCGAATTCCTCCATATTTTTCACACCAACCCCACTCCAAATTCCACGCGCTACAAGCTTTGCACCTATCATCGCTGGAACTCCTGTGGTATAACTCACTGCTTGAGAAAGAGTTTCTTTAAAACACTCCTCGTGATTGCAAACATTATAGATATAAACTTGCTTATCTTTGCCGTCTTTAATGCCCCTTATTACGCAGCCTATATTCGTATAGCCTTTTGTTCTTTCTCCAAGAGAGGCGGGGTCTGGTAAAAGGGTTTTAAGAAATTCAATAGGCACGATTTCTACTCCCTTATGTTTTACGGGTTTAATGCCTAACATACCGACATTTTCAAGGCATTTCATATGAGTAAGATAGCTTTGTCCAAAGGTCATAAAAAAGCGAATTCTTTTCAAACTTGGGATATTTTTAACTAAACTTTCAAGCTCCTCGTGATAAAGCAAATAGCTATCCTTTACGCCTACTTCTGGATAATCCCACTCGATTTTAATAGCCATAGGCTCTGTTTCTATCCACTGCCCATTTTCAAAATATCGCCCCTTAGCTGAAACTTCTCTAAGGTTGATTTCTGGGTTAAAATTGGTCGCAAAAGCATAGCCGTGATCCCCTGCATTACAATCTAAAATATCGATATAGTGAATTTCATCAAACAAATTTTGCTTCGCATAAGCACAAAAAACATTAGTTACTCCCGGGTCAAACCCGCTTCCTAAAAGTCCTAAAATCCCAGCTTTTTTAAAGTTTTCATCTTTTGCCCATTGCTCTTTATATTCAAATTTAGCTAGGTCTGGATGCTCATAATTTGCTGTGTCTATGTAGTGAATTCCTGTTTTCAAACAAGCGTCCATTAGACTTAAATCCTGATAGGGCAAGGCGAGATTAAGCAAAATTTCCGCCCCAGTTTTTTGGATTAAAGTAACCACTGCTTCGACATTATCCGCATCGACTTCCACTGTATCCACGCTTACACCCAAACGCTCTTTAATAAAAGAGGCTATGGCATCACACTTGCTTTTCGTGCGACTTGCGAGAGTGATTTTAGTGAAAACATCACTATTCATCGCACATTTCACACTTGCGACCCTACTAACTCCGCCCGCACCGATAATAAGAAGATTTGCCATTTCATATCCTTAAATTCAATTTTTGCTTATTGTAACAAATTTAAACTAAACACCATTACGAATTTTTATTATAATTTCTCATCTTTTTTAAAGGCTTAAGATGTTTTCAGCGTTTTTTCTCTCTAAAAAATGGGCTTTATGGGCTTATGCGGGACTTTTTGTGCTTTTAGCTTTTTTGTATTTACAAACAAGCCTTAATGTCGCTATTAACGAGTGGTATAGAGATTTTTATAATATTTTACAAAAACCAAATATCCAAAACGCCCCTTTAATCTTAGACGCAAATGCGACCAAAATTGCTAACGAAAATGCGCAAAAAGCCTTAGAAAATGCGAATTTCATTAATAAAGCCTCCATTTTTTACTACCAGCTTTTAAACGAATACTTTTTTTCTAGCAAAAGCATAGCCGCTCAAAAAGCCTATGCGATGAGTGATTTTTATTCTAGTATCGCTGTATTTTTGTGTATAGCCTTACCTTATGTTTTTATCGCAACGCTTAGTATTTATTTTGCAAGCGTTTATACCTTTAAATGGCGTGAGGCTATAACCTTTGCTTATTTGAAATTTTGGAAAAATAAGGACGATAATATCGAGGGAAGCTCACAAAGAATCCAAGAAGATGCCTATAATTTTTCCAAAATAGTCGAAAGTTTAGGACTTGCCTTTGTGAAATCCTTAATGATTTTAATGGCTTTTATTCCTATTTTATGGACTTTAAGCGAAGATGTTTCCAAAATTCTTTTTAAAAATTTAAGTGAAGATAGCATTTTTTATTTTTTAAAAGATATGCAAGGACTGCTTGTTTATGTGGCTTTGTTTATCTCGCTTGGAGGGCTTATTATATCGTGGTTTGTAGGCATTAAACTACCCGGACTTGAATATAATAATCAAAAAGCAGAAGCCGCCTTTAGAAAAGAGCTTGTCTATGCGGAGGATAATCGCAGGGATTATGCTAAAAGCGAGACGATGATAGAGCTTTTTACGGGACTTAAATTCAATTACAAAAGGCTATTTTTGCATTATGGTTATTTTAATATTTGGCTGATAATGTTTGAGCAAATCATCGTTATCGTGCCGTTTTTAATAATGGGTCCATCACTTTTTGCTGGAGCCATAGGGCTTGGCGTGGTAATACAAATTAACAATGCTTTTGACCAAGTAAGAAGCTCTTTTAGTGTTTTCATCACAAACTGGACTAAAATCACAGAGCTTAGAAGCATACACAAACGCCTTAGCGAATTTGAAAAAAATATCCTTTATAAAAATCAACCTTGACTTAGATTTTTTTTAAGACTTTTCAAAGCAGGAGAAAGTCTTAGCTCGTAGGTTTTTTTCGCATCAAGTAAGCCTTCATCAAGGCTTGAAAGTTGAGCTTTTGTAAAAAGGGCTAATGTTTCAATGCTTTTATTTGCATAAAGTCTTTTTCCCTCTTTAAAAACACAGCTCAAAAGCTCTTCACGCCTTAAATTCGGTGGCAAATTTTCTAAAACTTCATCATAAATCATAAGCTCATCATACAAAGCTTTTTCTCCCTCATAAACGCGAAAAAGTTTTTTAAAATGTGGAATTGTCGTTTTGAAAGAGTCTTGAGAAATTTTGATTTTGGGATAAATTTCTCCTTTAATCTCCACCGCCACAAGCTTATAAACGCAGCCAAAAATCGCATCGCTAAAAGCCGTGATTAAACGCTCTCCAACCCCAAAGCCGTCAATTTTAGCACCATTTTGAAGTAGGGTTTCAATGCTTTTTTCGTCCAAAGAATTTGAAGCGATGATTTTACACTCTTTAAGTCCAGCCTCATCGAGTTTTTTACGAATTTTAAGGCTTAATTCACATAAATTTCCAGAATCAATCCTCACAGCCCCCTTTTTAATGCCAAATTCTTTAAAAACCCTAATCGCATTTTCAAGTCCCAAAAAGCAATCATAAGTATCAATAAGTAAAGTTGCATTTTCAGGGTAAAGCTTCACAAAAGCCCTAAAAGCCTCATATTCGTCTGCAAACATTTGCACCCAAGCATGTGCCATAGTTCCGCTTGTTTTTAATCCATAAAGTTTAGCTGCAAGGGTATTTGAAGTGCCTAAACATCCGCCTATCATCGCTGCTCTAGCACCTTTAAGTGCTGCCTCGCCACCGTGAGCTCTTCTTGCTCCAAATTCTAAAACAGCCCTACCCCTAGCTGCTCTTACAATGCGACTTGCCTTAGTGGCGATTAGACTTTGATGATTGAGAGTGCAAAGCAAAAAAGTTTCTAAAAGTTGTGCCTCAATAGCCCTAGCTTTAATCACCATCACAGGTTCATTTGCGAAGATTACCGCACCTTCTTTAACGGAATAAATTTCGCCACTAAATTTAAAATGCTCCAAATATTTTAAAAAATCCTCATCAAAGCCCTTTTGCCTCAAAAAAGCAAGATCCTCCGCATCAAAATGCAAATTTTCTACAAAATCTAAAACATCTTCAAGTCCAGCAAAAATAGCAAAAGCCCCTCCATCAGGAGCCTTTCTAAAAAAAATATCAAAATAGCAAATCGTGTCCGCAAAACCCTCTTTTAAATAGCCTTGCGTCATAGTAAATTCATAAAAATCACAAAGAAGATGATATTTAAAAGTCGTCAAAACTGATACTACCTTTAGAATAATTTGTAACTTTGCTTTCAAAAAAATTGCTTTTTTGGTCATTGAATTTAGAAAAATCATCAACCCATTTAATCGGATGCTTGGCATTGTAAATTCTATCCAAATTAATCGCTATAAGCCTTTGATCGACTAGATAATGAATATATTCTTCGATAATATCGTCCGTAAAGCCCATAATTTGATTTTGTGTGATGTATTTACCCCACTTAATCTCAAGCTCGCCAGCTCTTTTAAACATAGAATAAATTTTATCGATATTTTGTGCGTTAAATAAATCAGGTCTTTCTTTACGCACAGAATTGATCATATTTTGAAATAATAATAAATGCGTAATTTCATCTCTTTGTATAAAGCGAATCATTTGTGCAGAGCCTAGCATTTTACCCGCTCTTGCTAGAGCATAAATTGCCGTAAAACCGCTATAAAAATACACGCCCTCTAAAATTTGATTTGCCACCATAGCAAGAAGCAATTTATTATCATCAACATCACCTGCTAATTCTTCATAAATGCCTGAAATAAAGTCATTTTTTTCCCTTAAAGTCGCATCGTGCTTTTCCATTTCATAGATTAAATCCGTATTATCACAAATCGCCTCGACCATTACAGCATAGGATTTGGAATGATTTGCCTCCTCATAAGCTTGGCGTGCTAGGACAGCGTTGATTTCAGGGGCTGTGATATAAGGATTAATATTATCGGCTAAATTATTTGTTTGAAAACTATCCATTGAAATGAGTTGAGACCAGACAAGATCATACATTCTTTTTTCTGCTGCGGTTAAATTACAGCGGTAATCAAGAGCGTCTCTTGTCGTATCGACTTCTTTAGGAAACCAAGTGTTTGCTTCCATTAAATCCCAAAGTTTTAAAGCCCAAGTGTATTTTGCCTTAGTGAAATTTAAAATTCCGTGCGGATTACCTGAAAAAACCTTTCTATCGCCTAAACTTTCATTTGAATTTGGATTATAAATTCTTTTTCTTTGCATTTTTACCCTTTCAAAACTATGCAAGTTTGCGTTAAAACATCGTGCAAATTTAAACGATCTTTTCTTAAAAAGCTTACAAATAAGCCAAAAAATAAACCAAAACTAACAATAAAAATTAAATATCTTAAAAAAATTCGCAAAAAGCTTACCTTTTTGCCCGTTTTTTTGTCTATCAAATACAATTCATAGGCTTTAAGTCCGGGACTTTGCGCCTTTAAACTTAAAAATATAGTTTGCACAAAACCAAAAAATAAAGTGCAAAAAAGCGGTATTAAAACACTAGCCAAAAAAGCTTCTTTTGAGCCTAAAACAAAATAAAAAGCGTATAAAATTGGCACATAAATTAAAAAAACATCAATTAAAAAAGCACGGAACCTAAGCCACCTTGACGCAATCCTCGCCTTAGTTTTCATTAATTGCCACGACTTCCTGGTTTAACCGCTTTACTTCCTTGCAAACAAAGTGGGCATTGCCGTGCCTCATAAATTTCAAAATTAAAATTTCCTAAAGCAAAAAGCGGTAAATTGCTAGGAAGTTTGGCATTTTCTTTTCTTTCGTTATTTAAATTTTGAACCGCACAAAAACCGCGATTTGCCAAAGCTGCGTAAGCTACGACTTCGCCACCCAAATTTTCAATAATTTTTGCACTTTCTAAAGCACTACCACCTGTTGTGATAATATCTTCACAAATAATGAATTTTTCGCCCTTTCTCACTTCAAAGCCTCGTCTTAAAGTCATCACTCCCTCGACTCTTTCTGTGAAAATAAAACGCTTTTTACTAGCCCTAGCTAATTCATACCCTGCTAAAACTCCGCCCAAAGCAGGAGAGCAAATGCTATCAAATTCTATCTTATAAGAAGTGATGATTTTAGCTAAATTTTCGCATAATTTTCCTGCTAAAATGGGATTTTCAAGCACTTTTGCACTTTGGAGGTAAAATTGCGAGTGTTTGCCAGAACTTAACAAAAAATGCCCCTCTAAATACGCTCCACACTCTTTATAAATTTGCTCCAAATTCATCATCAAACCTTTAAAAGTTGCGTTTCTTTATCTTTAACGCTTTCGTCAATTTTATGTGTGTAAAGGTCGGTTAATTTTTGCACTTCATCATAAGCTTTTTTAGCTTCATCTTCTGAAATAGCCTTATCTTTTTCAAGCTTTTTAATGGTATCATTGGCATCTTTTCTGCCATTTCTTATAGAAACCTTAGCCTTTTCTCCCATAGCCTTAGCATGCTTGACATTTTCTTCTCTTTGCTCCTTAGTCATAGGAGGGAAAAAGAGCTTGACGCTTTCGCCGTCATTGTTTGGATTAACGCCGATATTTGCTGCCGCGATAGCACTTTCAATAGCCTTTAGCATAGGCTTTTCCCAAGGGGTAATGCTAATGGTTGAAGCATCACTTGCTAACACTGTGGCAACTTGATTAAGCGGAGTTGCACTTCCATAATAATCCACTTGTATAGGATCTAATATATGGATATTAACCTTACCTGTTCTTAGGGTCGTAAAGTCCTTTTTTAGAGCCTCTAAACTCTTTTCCGCTTGAGCTTTTTGCTTTTCATAAATTTCATTTAGCATTTTAAATCCTTATTTGCTTGTATTAACTTCACTTGGAAGCTGTGGAGCACTCGGCGCACTTGGTATATTTGCTGGTAAATTTGGTAAAGTCGCATTAGAGTCAATTTGCACTTTTTCTGCTAAGGAATTTTTATTAGAACTATTATAAAGATAGCCTAAAGCTATGGTATTTGCGATAAGTAAAAGACCCATTATAAAAGTAAATTTTGCCAAAAAACCAGCAGGACCTTTCGCACCAAACAAACTCTCATTGCTTCCACTATAAGCACCAAGTCCTATACTTGAGCTTTTTTGTAATAAAACAGCAACACAAATTACCACAACAATAACAAATTGCAAAACAATTAAAAGAGTAATCATAACCAAATCCTAAGATAAAAAATTTAAATTGACATTGTAGCTAAAAAAGCTTGAAAAGAGTTTGAAACCCCAAAATTTGCGAGAAAACTCGCAAATTTATCGGCTGTTAAAACTTCTTAAAATGTTAAGTAAAGAAATGAAAAGATTGACAAAGTCAAGATAAAGGGCTACCGCACCTTCAATAGGCGTTTCGTAATTTCCGCGTATGATATTTTGCGTATCATAAAGGATATAAAATGAAAAAAGTATCGCCGCCACAGCAGAAACTGCTAAATTTAAAATGCTACTCTGAAAGAAGAGATTGAGTAAAGACGCTGCCACAACGACTATTAAAACGATAAATAAAGCTTTACCCATCATTGTAAAGTCTTTTTTGGTATTCATCGCGAAAATGCTAAGTCCCCCAAAAGCTACCGTTGTCAAAGCAAAAGCCTGCGCCACAATCACTCCACCCGTTGGCAATGCCAAAACAGAAATAAGTAAAGGCGTCAGCGTAAGCCCTGAAACAAAGGTAAAGGCAAAAAGCAAGATAAGATTAAGCGGAGCTTCTTTTTTCTTATACATTAAGCCAAAAAGTAAGCCTAACTCGACCGCAAAAAGTATCCAAAATGTAATTTGAGATTGCATAAAAAACTGCGCTAAGGCAAAAATTCCTATATAAGCACCCACGGTCGCTGCTAGAAGTGAAGCGGCAAAAAGCTGGTAAGTTTGCTTAATAAAAACGCTTAATTCACTTGAACGAGTGTTTTCAAATGCACTAGATTTAGAATAATCTCTATCATAAAGACTCATTATATACTCCTTAAATTTTAAGTTGTGAAATTTAGCATACTTTTTTTAAAAAATAGTAAATTAATCTTTCTTTTACACAAATTTATTATAATCGAGTTTTATTTAGGTAGGGAAAATTATGGAAAATCTTATTAGCGGTGCGATTAAATTTATGCAAGAAGACTTTAAGGAGCATTCTGCACTTTTTGAAAGCTTGAAAAATAAGCAAAATCCTCATACACTTTTTATAGGCTGTTCTGATTCTAGGGTAATCCCTAATCTCATCACAAATACAGGTCCAGGAGAGCTTTTTGTCATAAGAAATATCGCCAATATCGTTCCGCCTTACCGCGTAGGAGAGGATTATTTAGCTACAACCTCAGCGATAGAATACGCACTTACAAGCTTACAAATTAAAAACATTGTCGTTTGTGGGCATAGTAATTGTGGGGGTTGTAACGCTCTTTATAGTAGTGAAGAAGAGTTAGAAAAAGTGCCAAATGTCAAAAAATGGCTCACTATGCTAGAGCCTATCAAAAAAGATGTTTTACTTTTTTCTAACAATGATTTAGCAATGCGTTCTTGGCTAACTGAAAAGCTTAATTTAGTCAATTCTTTGCAAAATATCCTTACTTATCCTGGAGTTGAAAAAGCTTTAAATGAAGGGAAAATCGAGGTGCATGCGTGGTATTACATCATCGAAACGGGTGAAATTTATGAATATGACTTTAAGGCTAAAATTTTTACCCTAATTCAAAATAGGAGAAATGTATGAAAAAAATCTTTTTAGCACTCTTTCTTTCTTTTTTTTCTTTTTCTTTTGCTCTAAGTAGCGATTTAACAGAAAATAATAAAAATGTAAGAACAGAAAATAATCTTTTCAATCTCGTTCAAAGCTATGTCGAGCTAAATACCAAAATAAAAGAATACGCTCAAACAAGCGATACAAATTCAAGCACTTATAAACAAATTATCGATGAATTAAATCAAGAGAAACAAAAAATTCTTTCAAGAATCCCAGAAATCATCGTCTCACAAGAAGTTGAGCAAAAAGATGTCGAGCTTTTTTTACAAAAAAAAGAAGAATTGAAAAAGCTTAAAAATAAAAGTCCTAAACAAAGCTTTATCTACATTAATGCTGACCTTGATTTGCTTTATTTACAAATTTTAGAGGAATTTTATAAGGCACTTGCTGAGCTTAAGGAGCTATTTAAAAATGCCGCAAGTAGCGAGGATATGATTAAGCTTATTGACGCAAGTATGGAAAATTTGCAAATGTTTGTCAATGCAGATTTTTCTCCTTATAAGGATAAAATCACAAACACAGCAGAGCTTGAAACAATCAACACAAAAGAAACGCTCATCAAAAATACCTTTAGCTCATATAGCGAAATTTTAAAATATCTTAGAACTAACGCAAGGCTTTTAGAAAGCAACTATCTCTTTAGTGCTTTAGGACTTCAAATTTGGATTGATAAAATCAATTCTTTTTTTAATATAGAATTTCTTAATGTCGGTAAAATCGTCATATCCTTGCTTGTTTTAGTCTTTTTTATGTCGCTTAGGAGATTTTTCTCTCACATTGTTTATTTTTTTCTTGTGAAATTAATTTATCGTGGCAGGGCAAATGTCGATGAGATTAAAACGATGTTTATAGAAAATATCAAAAAGCCTGTGGGTTTTTTGCTTGTTGTTTATGCTATTAGTCTTTGTCTTACCATAGCTTTTTATCCAGCGCCTATGAATTTAGGACTTAGCAATACCTTTTACATCATTTATGCGATTTTTATCGCTTGGCTTATTTTGACTATTTTAGACGGCTATGGTATGGTTTTAATCTCAAAACTTGCCCAAAAAAGCGGTAAAAAAGAAGTTGTCAATCTCATCATTAAAATTTTATATTTTGTTATTATCGTTATCGCTCTTTTGTTTATCCTAGCACAGCTTGGCTTTAATATTTCAGCCATCATCGCTTCACTAGGAATTGGTGGTTTAGCCGTAGCCTTAGCGGCAAAAGATATTATCGCAAATTTCTTTGCGTCTATACTGCTTTTATTTGATAATAGCTTTAATCAAGGTGATTGGGTTGAAGTTTCAGGCGTGGAAGGCACGGTTGTAGAAACGGGGCTTAGAAAAACGACTATTAGAACCTTTGATAATTCTTTAGTTTTTTTACCAAATTCAATTATTATGGGAGCAAATATCAAAAACTGGAGCAAAAGACGCATAGGACGCCATATTAAAATGTATCTGGGTGTAGGCTATGACGCTACTCCTGAAAAATTAGAAGCTTGCGTTAAAGACCTTAAAGAGCTTTTAAGCACAAGCGCTTTAGTCGCTCACCCTGAAGATAGTGCTTTAAAATACGGCGATAGCTCCGCTAAATATAGACAAAATCTCGTCTCCATTAACGACCTTGAGGGCTATAAAAATGCTTGTTATGTAGGGCTTAGTGATTTTGGAGAAAGTAGTATTAATATCGAAATTTATTTTTACACAAAAGCCATTACAGCAGATGGTTTTAGAGATGCTAGACAAGCTTTAATGCTCGAATTTATGCGTATTGTAGAGAAAAATGGATTAAGCTTTGCTTTCCCAAGTAGAAGCATTTATATAGAAAATTTACCCCCACTTGATAAGGTTTTTAAACAATGAAATTTGTGCATTTTTTATGGAACGGCGAAAGGCATTTAGGTGTGCTAAATGCTGAAAATAAGGTCATTTGCTTTAAACATTTGGGTATTAAAACAAATGATATGAACGCATTTATTATCCATTATGATGAATTTAAAAATAAGCTTATTGATCTTAATGCACATCCAGCCATAGAAGTGCCAAAAGAAAAGCTTTTAGCCCCTATAACAGAGCCTTTGCAAGATATTATTTGTCTTGGGATTAATTTTTTAGACCACGCAAAAGAATCGGCGAAATTTAAGGGTGAGAATTTTGAAGAGAGAAAATACCCCGTATATTTTGGCAAAAGGGTTAATTTTGCAAGTGCGCCTTATGGCAAAATTCCTTTACATAGTGAAGTAACAAATCAGCTTGATTATGAGTGTGAATTAGCCTTTATTTTGGCTAAGGACGCTTATAAAATCAAAGCAGACGAGGCGAAAAATTATATCTTTGGCTATACTATCATTAATGAAATTTCAGCTAGAGATTTACAAGCTAAGCATAAGCAGTTTTACCGTGCAAAAAGCCTAGAGGGTAGCACTATAATGGGTCCTTGCATCATAAGTGCTGATGAGATAGATTACCCTCCCAAACTCGCACTTAAAAGCTATGTCAATAACGAACTTAGACAAAATGACAATACAAAAAATTTCATCTTTGACATCGCTTATGTTTTAGAGGAATTAAGTGCCAGTATGCGTTTAAAGGCTGGAAGTATCATCTCAATGGGAACGCCAAGTGGAGTGGGTATGGGGCTTAATCCGCCGCAATTTTTAAAAGATCAAGATGAAGTGCGTTGCGAAATCGAAAAAATCGGCACACTTTGCAATATTATCGATAAGAACTTATAAATTTAATTGATAAAAGCCGTTTTTAAGTCTTTTAAAAAGCTTTTTTTCTTCTAAAAATTTAAACGAAGCGATAATGGTAGGCTTACTTTGCCCAAGCTTTTTTTCCAACTCGCTTATTTTAATCATCACAAAGCCATTTTCATCGGCATTTTCACAAAGAAAATAAAGTAATTCAAAACGCTTTTTGCCTAGAATTTTTTCTAAAGCTTTTTTAAAATTTTCACACATAAAAAACCTTAAATAAAATCACCCCCCAAGAAAATAAAGCAAAAATAATAGCAAAAAACACAGCCGCACTTCCGCAATCCTTAGCCATTTTAGCCTTTTCGTGCCATTTATTAGTGATTAAATCCACACAGGCTTCAATCGCCGAATTTAAGGCTTCTGTGATGAGTATTAGCACCAAAACCCCTGCTAAAAACAGATGCTCCATTAAAGTAAGAGGTAAAAAATAATTTAAAATCAAAGCGGGGATTATGATAAAAAGCTCTATTTTAAAAGATTTTTCAAATTGAAGTAAGGCTAAGAAACCTTGCAAGGCGTATTTTGTATTAGCAAAAAAGGAGTATTTTGGCTTCACTTTTTCTCTCCAAATTTAAGATTTAAAAAGTCAAATTCTTCTTCATAAAAAGGTGTTTTAATCTCAAAATAACCCAAAATCGTGCTAAAAATACTATCGTGTGAAGTAGCTAAATTTCTATGCTTAAGGGCTATGTTTTGCAAATTTTCATCATTACTCCATAGAATCATAGGAATATGCGTTTGCGTTTTGGGTGCTATGGCGTAGGGTAATCCGTGCAAATATATGCCATTTTCTCCCAAACTCTCGCCGTGGTCTGAAATGTAAATGAGAGTGTTTTGATAATCTTTAATCATCTTAAGCTCGTCAATCATCTCTTCGACCACCCAATCTGTATAAAGTATAGTATTATCATAAGTATTGGCGATTTGCTCTGGGGTGCATTTTGAAAGCTCGTTTGTATCACAAGTGGGCGTAAATTTTTCAAATTCTTTAGGATAGCGTTTGCAATAAGCTGGTCCGTGTGATCCTTGCAAATGCACGATGATAAAATTTGCCGTGTCTAAATTTGTTAAAGTTTTTTTAAGCTCTTCGATTAAAAAACCATCATATTCTTCTTTAAAAATATGCGTTTGTTTAAGCCTTTGGCAAACGCCTTGACAACCACCTGAATTATTATCCAGCCAAGTCGTATTAACGCCCATTTTATCTACAAAATCTAGCAAATTTTCCTCATAAGTTTTATTGGAAAAATCATTTTTTTTCGAAGCAGAAAACATACAAGGCAAACTTATAGCCGTAGAAGTGCCGCAGCTTGAAACTTTGTCAAAATATATCACACCTTCGTGAGGGGTTGCCAAATTAGTTTGATTTTTATATCCTCCAAGAGAATAATTTGCCGCCCTTGCCGTTTCTCCTATGACAAGCACTAGGTTTCTTTTTGTAGTATTATTTTCCCTATAAGCTTCATTACTTAAAATTTTAAGCTCTGCTTTAGGAGCTAGATAAATTTGATAGTAGCGAAACAAGGCGTAAAATTGATAAAAAGGCACATTATACATTCTCATTTCACTATAAGTTCTAAAAAACGGCACAAAGCTTTTAGTCAGCGGTAAAAAAACGGCACAAAAAATTCCAAATGCCAAGAAAATATTTAATAACCTAACGCCAAGTTGCTTTTTAAAAGGCGGATAAAAAATTGTAGTTTTTAAAATCAAAAAACTAACAATAATAAGCCCCAAAACAAGCAAAATTAAAGGTATATTAACCAAATCAAAAGCCTCTTTAGTATCTGTGTTAAAAACATTGCGTAGCATATCGCTATCGATTAAAACCCCATAACTTTGCATAAAATAAGCACTCATACCAGCCGTAATCAGCAAAATAATAGAAAAAAATTTGCTTAAAAATCTTACAAAAAGCACACAAAATATCATATGCACCAAGCAAGCATAAGCGATGATAAGGGCTAAAGTTAGCCATAATTGATTGGATGATAAATTTTTATAAACAAAAATAAAGCCGTTAAAATTCAGTAAAACAATTAAAAATGTATTTAAAAATACAAATTGAAACCAAGAAATTTTCAAATTTTATCCTTTTTAGTGTCCGCTTAAAGAGCGTGATTATATTTTTTTATTATTAATATTTAGCAAAATTTGATAGAATTAGCCCTTTTGAAAAGGATAAAAATGAAATTATTATCGTGGAATATTAACGGTTTAAGGGCGATTTGTGATAAAGGCGGCTTGGAGTGGCTAAGAGAAGAAAAAATTGATTTTATAGGCTTTCAAGAAATTAAGGCGAGTGAGGATAAATTCCCTAAAAAAATTTACGAATTTCCTTTTAAGCATATGTATTTTAATTCTGCTAAAAGGGCGGGTTATTCTGGCGTGATGAGTCTTTGTAATTTTGAAAGCGAAACGAAAAAATGCGAATTTTTTGACGATGATGAGGGGAGGGTTTTAGAGCATAATTTCAATAATATCGTGCTTTTTAATATTTATTTTCCTAATGGGCAAAAAGACGAAATTCGTTTAAATCACAAGATGAAATTTTATGCGGATTTTTTAGTCTATTTAAATAAGCTTTTAAAAGAAGGAAAAGAAGTCATCATCTGCGGCGATGTCAATACCGCTCATAAAGAAATAGACCTAACTCACCCTAAGGCAAATGCCAATACTTCAGGCTTTTTGCCTATTGAAAGGGCGTGGATTGATGATTTATTAGCACTTGGTTTCATTGATAGCTTTAGAGAAATTAACGGCGAGATTAAAGAAAAATACTCGTGGTGGTCTTATAGAATGAAGGCTAGAGAAAGAAATGTGGGCTGGAGGATTGATTATTTCTTCATCTCAAAGGGGCTAAAATCTAAACTTAAAAATGCCTTCATCAAAGATGACATTTTTGGCTCAGACCACGCTCCAGTAGGGATAGAGCTGGACATTTAATCCCAAAATAAATGCGAAATAAGTATTTTAAAGCCAAGCAAAATTAGCACACTCTAATTCCACCTTACCTTTAAGATGAGTGCCAAAGCAATTGCCTATTTTAACGCAATAATACAAAAATAAAAGTAATGCTACCTATAAGAAAAAGTGCAAGAGTGAGTGAAACCTGTAAAAAAGCGAAGCTCACACCGACTAAAAAACCAAGTGCGGGTATTAAAGCCACCAAAATAAATCCAACAAGAAAATAATGCCTTAGCGTAAGAGTTTTAACGCTAAAGCTCTTACATAAAGATACGGCAAAAGCGTCCATTGCCAAGGCACAAGAAAGCAAAACAAGCTCAATAAAACTCGCAACTTAGTCCTCATCCTCTTCATCTTTTATTTTTCAAAAAGCATTTTGGCAATCTCCGGCTTTGTAAAATACTCATCAAATGATTATTGAGATTTTTCTCATCACGCCACCATTGACATATTTTAAAGTCATTTTTGTCCTTATATATTTTTCATAATTATAGCAAATTTCAAATTTTCGCCTTAAAAAATTTACATCTTTGGCATAAATTTTCTAGTCTTTCTCCTCTTTCAAAGCCTTGCTTTAAATCTAAAAATTTTTTTGTTTCTAGCAGATTTTGAAAGGAATTTTCAAGCACATTACCCAAATTAATCGCTCCGCTGCTATCCAAACAGCAAGGCACAAGTGTGCCATCGCTTAAAATCCCCACCTGCTCTTTTAAAGCGTAGCAAAAGCCCTTTTTAGAAATAAAAGGGGCGTTTAAACTAGGCCAAGTAAAACGCCTTGCTTGGTGCAATATGATATGCCTTTGAAGGCGAATTTTTGACATTTGAAAATTAAATTTCCCCTCAAAACTTCGTCTTAAAAGCTCATAAATCGCTTCATTTTCTTTAGGTGCTTTAAAATCCATATTAAAATTCCATAATCTTAAATTAATAAAACTTGAATTTTTACACTTAAAATGTCTCTCGCAAAGCTTTAAAATAGGCTTTAAATAGGCGTTTAAATCGAGCCTTTTTTGCGAAAAAAAAGCAGCAAGAGAAAAATTTATTTGATGGATATTTTCATAATTTAAAAGCAAATTTTGATTTTTCTCACTGAGATAAAATCCGCTTGTTGTGATTTCAAGTCTCATTTTATAAGCCTTAGCTATGCTTAAAAACTGCTCTAAATTATCTAAAATCAAAGGGTCTCCCAAAAGATGAAAGGTAAAAATTTCAGCCCTTTCACAAATTTGCATAGCAATTTTTTCAAAATCTTGCAAAGACAAAACGCCTCTTCGTGCTTTTTGAGAAGGGCAAAATTCGCATTTAAGTCCGCAAATATCGCTTAATTCTATGTAAATTTTTTTAAAACGCATTTTGAGCCTTAAAGATTTGTAAAGCCTTTAAAGAAAGGTTTGAAAGGGCTAAATTTTCAAGCTCCTCTAAGCTTTTAAACTCAAATTCCATATTTTCTTTTTGTAAGATTTGATGATAAATTTTAATCTTTAATTTATATTTTGTATAAGTATGCTTAAATTCCCCTAAAAACCTTGCTTTATAGGGTTTTAAGTTCTCTTTAAAAGGGAAATTATAAAGCCCATTATAAAGCTTTTTTGTGCTTTTTTCAAGGGCAAATTTACCTCCAAATTCTAAAAAAACTAAATCAAGTTCTAAATTTTCGTAGGATTTTTTAGGGCTTTTTGTGTAAAGTTCAGGCGTATTTTTACCCTTACAAAAAGCATTTAGCGGACAAAGCTTACATTTTGGATTTTTGGGAAGACAAAGTAAGGCGCCCACATCAAGTAGGGCTTGATTATGATTAAAAGGTTCTTTTGCGTTTAAAAGAAGTTTGGCTCTAAATTCAAGCTCTTTTTGCGTAGGATTTTCTAAGGCAAAAAGGCGTTTTAAAATACGGCTAATATTCGCATCGACAAAGCTCTCACACGCATCATAACCAAAGCAAGCCACCGCCCCAGCAGTGTAAGCTCCTATTCCGCATAATTTTAGCAAATCGTCTTTTTTACGCGGTAAAAGCCCGCCAAATTCCGCCACACACTGCCTTGCTGCCTTTTTTAAATTTCTAGCCCTTGAGTAATAACCAAGCCCCTGCCAAGCCTTTAAAAGTTCGTCTTCTTTAGCATTTGCAAGGCTTAAAAGCGTGGGGAATTTTTGTAAAAAAGGGAAATAAAATCTTTCTAAAACGACCTTAACTTGCGTTTGTTGAAGCATTATTTCACTAATATAAACGGCGTAAGCTCTATTTACATCATTTTGTAAATTTCTCCAAGGAAGCGTTTTGCGTCCGTTATTTTCATACCATTTGAGTAAATTTTTTTGTAATTTTTCTATCATCTCTTTTTGCATGAGGGCAAAAGTATAGCAAAAATTTTCATTTTTTTGTTAAAATTCATCAAAATATAAACATTAAGGAAAGAAAATGCTAACATTTTTTAAGGGTTTAGGCGTAGGATTTTTGTGTCTCTTGCTTTTTGTGGCGGGAGTTGTTTTTAATGTCGAGTTTTTGGGTAAAAAAGCGAATTCTAATGCAATGCAACTTAGCACACAAATTGAAGCTTATACGAAGTTAAAGCCCGATACTTACGAGACTGAAATTAATTTTTGGGCAAATGAAAAATTAAGCACGACACCAAATTTAAGCGAGGCAGAAAAGGAGCAAATTTCACAAATTTTTAAAGAAATTCTAGCAAGAAGTGCGAAAGATAATTTTTGCATAGGCGGAGCTTATAGTTTAGGGGCAAATTATTCTTACGAAAATAATCTTAAAATTCCTAAAGGACAGAGGCTAAACGCTACTTTACAATGTGAGATAAAGGGCGAAAATTTAAACGCCTTTAATGCTTTTTTAAAGGATCTTAATGACATCGTTGCAAAAAGCGAATTTATCGGCGTTTCGACACCTGCCTTAGTGGCGGTTTATTCTAAAGAAATGCAAAGAAACGCAACAGAAAAGTTAAACGATGAGCTTTTAAACAAGGCTTATGAGTATGAAAAGGTTTATTCTGCTAAACTTAATAAAAAATGCGTTTTAACGGAATTTAGTTTTAATCAAAATGGTATGGCAAGGAATTTTCAAGGCGTGATGATGAGTGCGAAAAGTTTAGAAAAAGAGGCTGTGTCATTGCCTTTAACTAAAAAAGAAGAATTAAACGCTAGAGCAAATTTACTCTTTACTTGCAAATAACTTAAAGCAAAATAAACTCTATTTAAGTTTATTTTGCTAGAATTTCGCTTTTAACTTTATGCGGGAATAGCTCAGGGGTAGAGCACAACCTTGCCAAGGTTGGGGTCGCGAGTTCGAATCTCGTTTCCCGCTCCACCTGCCCGGGTGGTGGAATTGGTAGACACAAGGGACTTAAAATCCCTCGGAATTTTTCTTCCGTGCCGGTTCAAGTCCGGCCTCGGGCACCACACTTATGAAATTTAGACTTTGAGGCGACATAGCCAAGTGGTAAGGCACGAGCCTGCAAAGCTCTGATCCCCGGTTCGAATCCGGGTGTCGCCTCCATAACGGGAGATGGCTGAGTGGTCGAAAGCGGCGGTCTTGAAAACCGTTGAGGGTAACACCTCCAGGGGTTCGAATCCCTTTCTCCCGGCCACGATACCCACTATCTAAATAAAATTAAATGCTAGTCAAATTTAATTATTTCAATGCGAAGAAACGAAGCGTGAGCCAGTAGTTAAACTCACCACCACCAAGCATATCTAAACATAAGGGCGTGAGATCTTATAATATTAGCTGAAGAGAAAATTCCACTATATCCTAAAGAAATATCAGAATC